>JALEPA010000242.1 GCA_022766515.1 Lachnospiraceae bacterium
ATACTAAATTTATCCCGGATTACAATCACATCATTCCTACGAAGCCATACACCGAAGATCTGGATGGTATCCCGGTCATTCATGTACGACATGTGCCACTGAGTTCTTCCTTTAATAATGCACTTAAGCGCGCCGTAGATATTTTCGGTTCCCTGGTCGCACTGATCATTTTTGCGATCCCGATGCTGATCTTGGCTTTGATCATTAAGATCACCTCGCCGGGTCCTTTGATCTTCAAACAGGTGCGTGTAGGACTGCATAACAAGGAATTTGCAATGTATAAATTCCGCTCCATGCGCGTACAGGAAGAAGCAGCAGAGAAGAAAGCCTGGACCGTAGCCAACGATCCGCGCGTCACCTCGATCGGAAAGTTTATGCGTAAAACCAATCTGGACGAGCTTCCACAGATCTTTAATGTATTAAAAGGCGATATGAGCCTTGTCGGTCCAAGGCCGGAACGCCCATTTTTCGTTGATAAATTCAAGGAAGACATTCCTCGCTATATGGTCAAGCATCAAGTCAGACCGGGTATGACCGGTTGGGCACAGGTAAATGGTTATCGTGGGGATACTTCCATTACCAAGCGAATCGAATGCGACTTATATTATGTAGAAAACTGGACACTTTTGTTAGACTTTAAAATTTTGTTTTTAACATTTTTTGGCAGAAAAACAAATAAAAACGCCTACTAATCGATCAGGGGGCAGGACAGCAAATTTATTTTGCCGTCCTCTCCCTATCAATTTTTGTGCCAGAGAAATGGAGGAGCTGATATGCCAGCCAGAGAACGCGATTACTACAACAGAGATTTAAGCCGAAACGGTGATTATGAATACAGCAGACGCCAGGCAGGAGGCGAACGATCGCGAAGAAGTACCTCAAACCGCCAGTCTGTCGGACAACGAACAGCACGAAACACTGCAAACCGCCGGACTGTCGGGCAACGAACAACACGAAACACTGCAAGTCATCAGAGCACTGAAGGACGCCAAAGACGATACAACTCGCCAAGCCACCAGGTAACCCAAGAACGGCAAAGGCAATATAACTCGTCCAGTCGTTCCGCAGCCGGGAGGCGAAATAGTGCTGTCAACGACAGGCGCACACAGCCATCTCCTTCCGGCAGTCGGCGCAGAAGGAAACGCCGTCATCCCATCCGCAGATTCCTCTTATTACTGCTTCTGTTAGTCGTAGTATTAGCAGGTGCGGCGATATTTTATCTCATTTCCAGCATTTCGGATATTGAGAACCATGAACTCTCCAATGTCACGATTGCAGGACAAAATGATCCAAACATACAGAATTACCAAAACATTGCTTTGTTTGGTGTAGACTCCCGTGCAAACGATCTGAAAAAGAACACGCGCAGTGATTCGATCATGATCGTAAGCATTGAAAAGAAAACGAACAAGGTCAAGCTGGTATCGGTCTACCGCGACACCTATGTCAAGATCGCCGATCACGGATGCACCAAAGTCAATCATGCCTATGCCTATGGCGGTCCGGATCTTGCAGTAGATACGCTGAATACCAATTTTGATCTGAATATTCAGGATTTTGTCACGGTCAATTTTAGTGCCGTGTCAAATGTGGTAGACCAGTTGGGCGGTATCACGCTGGATATCAAGAAAGACGAGTTAAAATGGGTTAATGCATATGGACACGATGTTGCGAAGATCAACGGACAAAAATATACGAAGATCAAGCATACCGGTAAGCAGACTGTTACCGGATCGCAGGCAACCGGATATTGCCGTGTCCGCTACACGAAAGGCGGAGACTTTACGCGTGCCGAACGCCAGCGAACTGTTTTGCAGGCAATCTTTGCCAAAGCAAAATCTTCAGGTCCGGATAAATGGGTTGCCGTCATGAATGAAATGATCCCTCAGATCTATACCAGCTTATCCACAAGTGATATGCTGGGACTGATGGCGAAACTTCCTTTTTATGATATAGGAGAACAGACAGGATTCCCTTACAAGCAAAACGGTCATAAGGGTTCCGATGGTATTTACTACGGTTTCCCGGATACCCTGCTGTCAAATACAAAGAAATTGCACGAAGAATTGTTTGGCACAAGTGATTACACGCCAAGTGACACGGTAAAAGCTATCAGCAAGATAACAAGCGGTTGATTGCAATAGCAGAAAGGAAGAGTTTCTATGAAGATTCGCGGTCGATTGATCATTGCCTTTTTGATCATGATCTTCTTCCCGTTTGTAACGGGTGGACTTTGTGTCCGTTTTATATTGGATGAACAAAGTACCTTTTTGAAAACGACTTACGATGTAGAGACAGAAAACTATGAAACTTCGCTCAACCCGGTAAAGATCTTATTTAACCTGACGATGAACGACTATACAACACTGGTCAACATTGCCGATACCGATCCGGGCAAGTTTCATGACACGGAATATCTGCAGAAAATAAATCATTCCCTCTCTTCTATGGATTCCTTTTTGATCCTGAAAGAGGCAGACTCGATCACTTTCTGCGGCAACCAACAGAAATGGCAAAAGATGTCCTCTCTTCCGGGGATATCTGATTTTACCAAGGGAACGGATGACATGGTTTACATGGATCAAACCGCTTCTATGATGATCAAAAAGAAAGATTTTCATTTTTCTGACGGAGATGTGGGACAGATTTTTCTGGTTACAGACTTTTCTTCCCTCATGCCTCGATGGAAGGAATCTGCGATCGCCATGATCCGATCTTTTTTGATCATTATCCTGATCACGGCTTTACTGCTTATCGTCTGGATCTATCGCGGCATCGTCTATCCGTTAAATATCCTTCGTATCGCCACGAAGCAGATTGCTTCCGGTAATCTGGACTTACCGATCCGAAGGGTATCCTCAGACGAGATCGGTGATCTGTGCGAAGAATTTGAGGACATGAGAATCCGTCTCAAGTCGATGTTAGACGAGCGTATTCGATATGAAGAGGCAACCAGAGTCATGCTTAGCAGCGTGTCGCACGATCTCAAGACACCGCTGACGGCGATCAAAGGCTACGCCGAGGGGCTGCTTGATGGTGTGGCAGGCACACCGGAAATGCAGCAAAAATATTTGCATACGATCTATTCCAAGGCAAATGATATGACTTATCTGGTCGATGAATTATCGTTGTTTGCAAAAATGGAACAGAGCAGTCTGACCTATCATTTTATCCCGATCAACCTCGCGGATTATTTTACGGACTGTCTAAATGACTTTTCTCTGGATCTGGGAAGTTATGGGATCGCACTTAGCATTTACAATACAACGCCTGCCGATACGATGATATTAGCCGATCCGGAGCAGCTCAAACGAGTGATTCACAATATATCCAATAATGCATGCAAATATATGGATCACAAACCGTCCACACTGCATGTCGTGATCGAACAGGAGCCGAGCAGTCCGGTCGAAACTCCACTGTATCGGCAGATCAACCCCGACGGTACAGAAGTCGTATCTCCGGTACAACAGGAAAAATTTATCCGCATCTGCATCCGGGATGAAGGTCCGGGAATCGCACCGGACGATCTCCCACGCATTTTTGATCAATTTTACCGCGCAGATGCCTCACGAAATTCCGCTACCGGAGGAAGTGGTCTGGGACTGTCGATCGTATCGCAGATTATTTCGGCACACGGTGGCAAGGTTTGGGCAGAAAGCACACTGGGTGAAGGAACCAGCATCTATTTCACCCTGAAACAAGTACAACAAGGAAATGGAGGAACTTATGAGCAAAATACTGATCATTGAAGACGATAATGCGATCGCTGAGTTGGAAAAAGACTACCTAGAGATCAATGAATTTGATGTTACTTTGGAAAAAGACGGAAGCGCAGGTGCAGCCAGAGCATTGGATGAGGAATTTGACCTGATCATATTGGATCTGATGTTACCGGGAATGGACGGATTTGAGATTTGTAAATTGATCCGTGAAAAGAAAAATACACCGATCATTATGGTATCGGCGCGCAAGGACGATATTGATAAGATTCGCGGTCTGGGACTGGGTGCTGACGATTATATGACCAAGCCTTTCAGCCCAAGCGAATTGGTGGCGCGTGTCAAAGCACATCTTGCCCGTTATCAGCGTCTCACCTCTGCCGGAGCGGAAGCAAATGAGATCATTGAGATCCGTGATCTTGTGATCGATAAAACGGCTCGTCGCGTAACGATCAAAGGAGAGGAAAAAAACTTTACAACAAAGGAATTCGATCTTTTGACCTTTTTAGCCGAACATCCAAATCATGTCTATTCCAAAGAAGAACTTTTCAAGGAAATCTGGGAGATGGAGTCAGTCGGTGACATTGCGACCGTGACCGTACACATCAAAAAGATCCGCGAAAAGATCGAGGAAGATACCTCCAAGCCAAAATATATTGAAACCATCTGGGGCGTAGGCTACCGCTTCCATCTGTAAAGCAAAACCAGCGTTTTGCTCTGCAAGAATTGCGAAAGCAATTCTTGATGGCATAACACTACATTTCGAGCAATTTTCTATCTAGGAACAGAAAGCAGGCTGCCACACAAATCTTGGATTTGTATGGCAGCCCATTTCATTTACCGGGAAATCACTCCCTGTTTATTTTACTTTCATCTTTTTGAACAGCTTCTTGTATGCTTTCGCTTTTTTCTTTGGCACTTTTACCACTGCCTTTTTGGAAACACCCTTGAAACTATTCTTGGCAACTTTCTTCAGTTTCGTTGCTTTCACCTGAATCTTCTTCAACTTCTTGCAACCACTAAATGCTGCTTTTCCAATCGTCGTAACATTCTTACCAATCACAACTGTTGTCAGCTTCTTATCCTTTGCAAAGGCATTTGCCGCAACCGCTGTTACCTTGTAAGTTGTCTTGCCATTGGTTACCGTAGCAGGAATCGTTACTTTCTTAGCAGATTTTGCTGCTCCCTGCACTGTTACCTGATTCTTACCGGTTACCTGATATTTCAGGCTTCCGTTAGTAAAGTTCTTCTGGTTTTTATCGCTTGGTGCCGTTGGTTTCTTTGTTGGTGCCGGTGTGCTTGATGGTTTTACGGATGGTGTAACAGTAGGAGTTGGTTTCACATCGTCTCCCTGTACCGTCACCTGACAGAGACGAACAATATTTCTCACGCTGTCTGTCACGATCACAAATGCTGTTCCCGGTTTCTTGGCAACAACATGACCAGCCTCGACCTGAACAATTTCCGGATCAGAAGTGATCCAGTTAAAGGTCACAATAGCTTTCTCAGGCTTATAAACAGCTGTCAATTTCTCGATATCACCCGGCTTCAATGTCAACGCCGTCTTATCTAATGTATAATCAGATATGATATAATCATCCATATTTTCTAATACATCTTCGATATCCACAACAACTACCTTACACTGTGCCGTCAGGCCACTTGCTGTAGACAATGTCAATGTTGCAGTACCAGGTTCTTTAGCGAACCAAGCTCCTTCCTCAACATCCAGATCATCATCTTCATCTGATGGACAAACAACATTTTCATTGGAGCTGACAATCGACACTTCGTCATCACTGTCAAATGGCTGTAATGCGTAGCTGATATCAAAGTTAGCGTATTGTGTCACATACATTGTGTCGCGTTCCAGCAAGATCTTCTGCGCCTTAACATATTCGCTTTCGGATATAAACTTCGCATTGAGTTCTACATCTGTATCAAATACATCTCCTTCAGAAACGCGGTATCCCTCATCATCAGCATCATCTGCATCCTTGTAATACCATCCGGCAAATACATATCCTTCCGGTGCTGTTGGAGCTGCCGGGATATCACTGATGCCTCTTCCGGATTTCTCTGTCTTTGTCGCATAAACCTCTCCGTCTACCTTGTAAGTGACGGTAATATCATGTGGAGCGATGGAGTCAAGATTTTCATCAACCCAATCCATACGATACTGGATCCAAGTCTTCAATCTCTCGATCTCTTCCGGATAAGTAAGCTGATCCTTATTGGTAGCCTTAGTCAGGACTTCATCAACATCCAGATCGAAATCATAGTCATCGTCATCAATGCCAAAGTCTGTGAATCCCCATTTATCAAAGTTGTTGTTTGCAGAAATCGTAAGTTCATCTGCATACTGATCTAACACGCCGCCATCTTTGATCAAATCGCTCAAGGCTGCCTTCAATGTTGGCCAATAATCCTTCACTGCCTGCGCAAATTCAGGATCCTCCATCAGTCTGGAGAACCACATTGCCTGATTATCAAATCCACTGTAAGAATCCTCTGACATGGAATAGTCATAGGAAGACCATGCTACATAATCAAAATCCCAAAGTGGACCCCAGTATAATTTACCATTCTGTTTCTTATATAAGTAGGTACTGGTTGAAATGAAGGCATCTCCATTCTTAGAAAATTCCTGCATCCAGTAGTACGCTACTGCTGACTGCACATCCATCAGATCCTTGTACGATATGCCATCCTTTGTCTTAAAATCTTTTCCATAGATCGCATTTTCCGTCTTTTGCAAATAATCGGAAATATAAGCGGTTGCTTTGTCTAAGTTGACTCCTTCAGCAGGAGACTCTACTAAAAATTCATTACCTTGGCTTGTTCTTGCCACATATTCCGTCTCGTCTCCATATGGAGATAAAGATAACAAATAACCTCCGGTAATATCTGCCGTCTCATCTGCCTTTTCCAAGTCAAACTCATCTACACGGTTCTCATCCAGACGAATCTGCTCGCAGAGAAGATAGCTTCCCAGGTATTCATGATTCATAACCACATCAACCGGTACGCACTCCGGAGTGTATTCCATTCCAAGTTTTCTACCAAGGTAGTATGTAATACGGTTGCGCAGTAAGCTGTTGTCATAGTAGTTTGCAAGCAATACCCAGTGCTTGTTTTTGCCCATTCCGAACAGATCTGCCTTCTTGTCCAGCTTGATCTTATATGGTTTCTTGTCTACCGTCCATGTAGAGTTTCCTCTTCCACGAATATACTCCAGATCGTAAGTTCCTGCTGTTTTCTTTGCAGCATCATCACCAAACTCTGCCTGATAAGTATCCGGTACCGTAATGTCCATCTTACCATAACATTCTGTTGCATGATCCGGGTCATTGTTCATATCACTGATCGTTCCCAAATCCTCATCAATATCAAAGGATACGGTAGGAATACTGCTCTGTACAAACTGAATTGAACGGAACAATACACTTGTCTTCTTATCCTCTGCCGTTGTCTTATCCTTGATTTGGAAAGAAACCTTGTGAGAACCTGTCAACTTCAGATCCTGTGGCAGATTAAAGGTATACTGTTTTACTCTTGTCCAGTTATCCGTCTTTGCCTGATTTGGCATACGGAAACTTACAGTCGGCTCTGTATCATCATCCAGATACATCTCCAAATAAGTGTTCGTTGCCTTCTTTGCCAAAACATCAAACTGAATTCTGCTGACAGAATCCGTTCCAAAATCGATCGCATTCGTCATTTGAATCGCTGCTCCGGAAACTACCCCGTTTTTTCCGGTGATCAGCAGCGCATCTTCCACGGTCTCCGTGTCAAATGTAAGCTTCTGTTCTGTGGAAATCCCCTCATCCTCATACAGAGTACTAAAATTGATCTTGTCAAAAGGACCGGCTTTTACACTTTGTCCCTTCTGAGCTGTCGTATTTTGTGTGGTGGTCTTTGCTCCAGCCAGTTGTACCCCTGAAACATTCAGGCTGAATAACATCGCCAAAACCAATACAAAACTGATCAGCTTTTTGTGATTTCGATGAAATCTCATTTTTTACCCTCCATTCTGAAACGCATGCATATTTGCAGGATTTATGGCGTTTCTACACAAACCCCCGTCTTCTGCCATATCATCTTACCATATTTTTGACAAATAAAATATGAATATTTTCTTAAGATTGACACATTATTTCCACATTTATGCCTTTTTTTTGCCATATTTTGTCCGGCCTATTCCTTTGCCTCTCTATACAACTACCATGTTAAATGGTACAATAGTTCCGTAACTGTTTATTACACATGAGGAGAAGAAAGAAATGAATTTTGAAAAACTTAAC
Source organism: Lachnospiraceae bacterium (assembly GCA_022766515.1). GTDB lineage: Bacteria > Bacillota > Clostridia > Lachnospirales > Lachnospiraceae > Butyribacter. Next base: position 8,027 of record JALEPA010000242.1, read on the forward strand.
AAAAAAGCAATCGCCTGTATGTATACCGCTACAGCGATCAGTTGCATTCTTATCAGCATTTTGTGCTGGACGGTTTTCTTTTTGGTAAAGAATGGAACGATCCCACTGACCGGAGCGGGACGCCGTATCGCCATGATCATCTGTATGATTGTCTTTGTTGCGGAGCTGTTAGAGACTTGCATCTCGCCTTATTTTCGTTATCAGCGCTATCGCTATAGTCTGACCGATGAGGAAGTCCAGATCAAGGAAGGCTATATTTTCCTGCAGCATACGATCGTACCGATCAGCCGTCTGCATAAGATCAACATTCAGGCAGGTCCGCTCGACCGACTGTATGGACTGGCACAGGTCGAGATCACCACAGCGGGTGGCGATATTACGATCAAGTTTTTGGAAAAAGAGAAAGCGAAACAGATCGCTGACAAGCTGAAAACACGCATCAATCACATTGTAGAACAGGAGAATCGTAATGGAAAATAAATTTCGCAACCATCCTTCCTATATTATAGAAAAAGTTGGTGCCTTCTGGAGCGCTATTGTCATCTTCCTGGTAGTCAGCATTGTCTCTGATTATCAGGATTATGCAGATATCATACATGGATTCAATGAAAGCGGGGAGTCTGTTTTTAGTCTCTTGATCCTGCTTGCTGTCCTATTGTTTGGAACGCTTGCTCAACTCTTGTTCCATTGGAATCGTTGGCGCAAGACTTGGATCATCGTGGACGAAAGCAGCCTCACGATCAGCCGTAATACGATCAACCGTAGCATCGATACGATCGGCATCAAAAATATTTCTAATGTCAACATCGAACGCAACATTATGGAAATGATCTTCGGTACAAGCAAAGTAAAGATTGATACCGACAG
>JALEPA010000259.1 GCA_022766515.1 Lachnospiraceae bacterium
GAGATCTTATGTGTGACAGAAGAGAGGCAAGGCGCAGAATGCATTATAATATGTTGGATGGAATCGGAAGCACTGGAACAAGAAATTAAGGTAGTCATGGATAGCAAACGCAAGCTGATGGGAGGATGGCGCGTACAGCATATTTCGCAGATTCCTTATAAGCAAAACGGAAAACCGGATTATCAGTTCCTGGCAGAAAGCGTCTGTGGGTAGTTCTTTTGATTTTTATCATGAAGAATATATTATGATAAACATAACAATTTAATAAATATCGTGTTGCTTAATGAGTGGCAATGTGATAGTATTAAAGCTAATACAATAGTTGTTGTTCGATCATGATGTATACTGGGGCGTTGTTTAGAAAATGCTTTAATGATCATGTGATATTAACAAAAATGTTAAGTTGTTTAGGGTGGCATGTTGATTTGCTCATTTTGGTTAATTATAGAAGTTAGTACAATATTCTAAAAAGGAAACAGATTTTGTCATTATAGAGGGGGTGTTAGGATAATGACAAGAAATGAGATTGCTCAGTATGCTTGTCGTAATACAAAGTTTTATCATGAAAAATATCGTGAGCTTTTGAAGGACTGTGCGTGGGAAGATTTGCCAATTATTCAGAAACATGAGGTGGTTCATGCAGGCGTATCGATCATATCAGCAGAGTATTTTTCCATGATAGGCGATTCTCGAATGATTCGGATATATACATCGGGTTCTACCGGTGAGAGTATGGAATTATTTACGACAAATGCAGAGCAGGCAAAGGCATTACTGTCTTTATGGTTATATAGAAGAAAATATTATAATATCAATATGGATGCAAAGTTTTGTTATTTTTTCACTGTACGCGACTATCTTGGCGAAACACAATTTGAGTATCGTGGAAATGGGTTTGGTATCTCCAAAGAGCTGATTCAAGAACAAAACATCCCTATGATTTATGAAAAAATATGTTCATTTCATCCTGATTGGCTGTTGTTACAACCCAGTATTGCAATGATGCTGGCACGATATATTTTTGAATCAGATGCGCCATTGATCCCATCACTAAGGTACATAGAATTATCCGGTGAAATGGTTAGTGAACATCAAATGCAGTTTATTAGAAACGCATTCGAGGCACCGGTTGCCAACCAATATGGATGCAATGAAATGGGGACTATCGCATATCAATGCCCGATGGGACATTTACATATTATGGAACATAATGCATTTGTCGAAATTGTTCCGCAGTCGGAAGAAGATGAGCGCTTAGGGCAGGGACATATCGTAGTCACGGCAAAAAATAACAAGGTGATGCCATTGATTCGTTATGATACAGGAGATATTGGCAGATGGAAGAAAGGCGCATGCACATGTCAAAATTCTGCACCTATATTGGAGTTAGTGGGGGCGAGAAAAGATGATCTGATTCGGCTGCAAAATGGAGATGTGGTTTCGGCAAATCTGTTTCGTAGAGTATTTCAATCGATAGAGTGTTGCATCGATGGACGAATTTATCAATATCAGATTGTTCAAAGGGACTATGATGACTTTGAAATCTATATTGCAACAGACGAAGAAAAAACGATAATAGAGAAATTGTTCTATCAATTTGTTAGTAACAGTGTGATAAAAGATAGCAAATTTACATTTCAATATGACACTTATATATTGCCACAGAAAAAAGTTGGTAAAATGAAATTTTTTTCGTGTAACATTCCCGAAATGATGGAATAACACAAAGGAATGTAGAAGTTATATGCTGTGTCAAGGAGAATACGACAGGAGAAAAGTATGGGACAAAAAGTCGACGATTTCGTCATAATGGATGAGTTGATTAGGATTGTACAGAAAAACGCTGAAAAAGAGTGTGAGATAAACGAGGAGACAGATCTGTTTGAAGATATGAATATCGATTCGCTTGGTGTAGTGCAAATCCTTTTGGATGTGGAAGAAACATTTCATATTGAACTGGATGATGTGGATCTGCTTAGCGAGAATTTTAGCAATGTTGGAAAATTCTGTGCTTTGATAGCAAAACAGATGGCAAAGAAGACAATCTAAAGGATGTGGCAAAATGGCGAAATATCAAACCAGGAAAACCAAAAAGGAAATACATGCGTTGATTTACAGTGTGGCGATGGTACTGTTTGGAAATAATCGGTATAAGCAGCCTAAATTTATAGACAATGCAGCACAAAAAGATCGTTGTCAAGTCTGGATGCAAATGATTGACGATGGCAAGATCAATGAGGCGGAAAATGAATGGATCACATTCGTAGAGAATGGTGTCATAGGGAATGACAGCACATCCGGTACACAAATGGAACTGGCAGAGATCGCAGTTTTTTTGTATGGCTATATCAATGAAAAGAATGATGATTTTTTGGAAGAGCATTGGTACAGCAGGCAGGAAATTGAACAGGGTCTGCATGACATCATTAAGATGTTAGGGATAGATCTGTATGCAGCAGATTTGCTGTTTTCAGATAGATTAGATGAAGGTTAAAGGAAGGAGGGGGAAAGAGGTTAAAACAAAAAATGAGGAGGTGAAAAAACGCACGAAAAAGGAGTAAGGGAAAATAGAAGATAATGTAAGAAGTATT
>JALEPA010000260.1 GCA_022766515.1 Lachnospiraceae bacterium
CACATTCCTTATCAGGAGGTGGATGCCAACTATGACTTTGGATTGCTGTTGGAGCGAATGGAACAGCAGGGATTTTTTACTGCAGAGGAGCGTCGGTTGATCTACACCGGTAGTCTGGCGAAGTTTGTATTTTCGGATCTCGGAAAAAGAATGAAAGATGCCGATGCAAGGGGACAGCTGCGAAGAGAGCAGCAGTTTATGATGGGAATTGCGGCAAAAGAGTTGTATCCGGAGACGGAAAGTGAAGAGACGATTTTGGTACAGGGAATCATTGATGCCTGCTTTCTGGAAGAGGGAGAGTGGGTCTTGGTCGATTACAAGACAGACTATGTCAAGCAAGGTGACGAACAGCTGTTAGCAGAGCGATACCGCGAGCAGTTAAGGCAATATGCGCGGGCGTTGGAACAGATCACGGGAATCCCTGTAAAGGAACAGGTCATTTATTCGGTGGGACTTGGCAAGTCGATCACTCTTTGATAGACATAGGCGCGTCCCTGTTTGCCGATCTGCTCGATCACATGCAGGTGGCGCAGGACATTGATCGCAGTGCCCGCATATCGAGGAGCCAGTCGCGTTGCAGAAGCGTAGTCTTTGACGGTAAAGGCGGCTGGAAGCTCATCGGGCAGCATGCAGACATAATCGGCAGGACTGCCCAGATAGATTTCATCGACTAAAGCGGTCGGAATACGGTCATAACGAGTCGAACCTCGTTTGCGGTCATGGCTCCAGCCGTTTAACATACGATATTCCTCGACATCGATCAGCGGAAGGCAGATCTGCAGATGAGGATGATCTAAAAACATTTTAATCTTATATAATTCAAAGAAGGCATCGTAACGGGTGCCTTTTTTGGGTGATTTGCGTTTGGTCGAAATCTCGCCCGTTTCCTCATCGATCCACATGAGCCATTTGTTGTGGACGATCGGATGGACGATCGTGACCGGGTATTGATCCAAAAAACTGGAAAGCTTGGCGCGCATAGCGTTGAGATTGCGCGTCTGTATCTCTATGATCTCACCGTTTTGAAAAATATCAGCAATGTAATTGCCGATCGGTACTTCCTGATTGTCCGGGTTTGGTTCGTAAAAATTTTTCATGACGGCATGGACAGTTTTTTCGGACAAAGTACCGATGCCCTGCTGCAAGCAGTTTTGTTCCATTACCTGATGGCACACTTGATCAAATAGCTGCTTGTCATCTTTGCTGACCGACATGTTTACGACCTCCCTTTTCGCTTTATAGAAAATTGCTCATAATGTGGTGATATGCCACCAAGAATTGCTTTAGCAATTCTTGCAGAGCAAAACGCTGGTTTTGCTCTTTTTGAAAAATATTCGCTCCTATTATACATACTTTTTGTAGAAAAGTACACGCTAGTAGCAAGAAAAAGTAATTGCAGACTAGGAGGAGTGGCGATGCAGGAAACCATTTTTGAGGGAGATTATACGACAAGACAGCAAAAGATCCGAACGCTGTTAAACACAGAGGAAAACTTTGATATGCTGGAACGGGAGATCGTCTTGGGAGATCGGAAAGCCGTTTTTTTTATGGTGGATGGCTTTTTGAAGGGCGAGATTATGGAAAAGATCATGGAGTTTTTTTATTCGCTGACACCGGAGGATGTCCCGGATAATTATGAGGATTTTGTGCGCAAATGTACACCGTATGGCGATATTGTCACAGTGACGACACAGGAAGATTTTATTCATTATGTGCTGTCGGGGCTGACCTGCATGTTGATCGAGGGATATGGTCCGGTGTTGGCGATCGACCTGCGCGAATATCCCAACCGCAGCGTAGAAGAGCCGGATAAGGACAAGGTGCTGCGTGGATCAAGAGATGGTTTTGTGGAATCGATCATGCCAAATACCGCTTTGATCAGACGGCGTATTCGCGATGTCAATCTCACCTTTGAGATCACGAGTGTGGGGAGCAGTTCTCGAACGGATATCTCAGTCGTGTATATGAAAGATCGTGTTAATAAAAAGGCACTTTCGCTTGTCAAAAAGCGGTTGAAGGAGATTACGGTCGATTCGCTTACGATGAATCAGGAAAGCCTGGCAGAGGTGCTTTTGGAGCGAAATTGGTGGAATCCTTATCCAAAGTTCAAATATACGGAGCGACCGGATACGGCAGCAGCTTGTCTGTTGGAGGGCAGTGTTGTAGTGTTAGTGGATAATTCACCGTCTGCGATGATCATACCGACATCGCTGTTTGACATCATAGAAGATCCCAATGATTATTATTTTCCTCCGGTGACGGGAACTTATCTTCGCATGACGCGGATGGTGACAAGTGTTTTGGCGTTGTTTTTGACGCCGGTTTTTTTGCTGCTTTTGCAAAATCCGCAGTGGGTGCCGGAGTGGCTGTCGTTTGTGATCATCCGAGATGAGGTATTTGTACCACCGTTGTTGCAGCTCCTTATTTTGGAACTGGCGATCGATGGACTTAGAATGGCGGCGGTGAATACGCCAAATATGCTGACGACACCGCTTAGCATTGTGGCTGGTATCGTATTCGGTGATTATACGGTCAATTCCGGATGGTTCAATTCCGAGATCATGTTGTATATGGCATTTGTTGCAGTGGCAAATTATACGCAGAGTAACATGGAATTAGGCTATGCGATCAAATTTCAACGAATTATCTTGTTGGTGTTGACCGGAGTCTTTGGATTCCGGGGCTTTGTGACAGGCACACTCCTGACGATCTTTGCATTTTTTACCAATAAGACAATGGCAGGCAGAGGCTATTTATATCCGTTATTTCCTTGGAATGGACAGCAGTTGTTCAAGCGCTTTTTCCGCGTCAGTCTCACGCAGAATGAGAAATTTAGCCATAAGAATTGATTGTTTCTCTATATAATAGGAAGATTTACTCTTGATTTTTTTCGTTATTCGGACTAAAATAGTCTACGCTTGAGGGAAATTGTGTCAAAAATGGTACAGAATCTCTGGCAAAATAAAACGAAAGTGTATGTTCTCATGGAAAATGAGAGGTACAAAGGAGGCATGGTGCAATGAAAACAATTAGAAAGATAGTGCTTTGTATGGTACTTGCACTGAGTGCGGCAGCGGCGTTGCCATCTATGGCACAGGCGGCTGAAGAGGGAGCGGAAAACCTGGGAGCAAGTCTTTCTCTGGCATATTGTATCCCGTTTGTTGGTTTGTTGCTTTGTATTGCCATCTGCCCATTGGTGGTAGGTGAATGGTGGGAAAAAAGACAGGGCATTGTTGTCGTGATCATGTCACTGTTGTTCTTGGTTCCTTTTGCAATCAATATTGGATTTGGAACGGCGTGGGAAGAACTGTTAGAGGCGATCATTGGAGATTATCTGACATTCATCGTATTGCTGTTTGGTCTGTTCTGTGTAGCAGGAAATATTTCGCTTGAAGGAGATTTGGTCGGTAAGCCAAAGCTGAATGTGCTGTTGTTACTGATCGGAACACTTCTTTCCAGCTGGATCGGAACGACAGGTGCCAGCATGGTTATGATCCGTCCATTGATCCGTGCAAATAAATGGCGTAAGCGTAAAGTTCAGGTTATTGTATTCTTTATCTTTTTGGTATCTAATATCGGTGGATGTTTGACACCGGTTGGTGATCCACCACTTTTGATGGGATTTAATAACGGTGTAGGATTTTTCTGGAGTTTGCATTTACTGCCGGTTATGTTGTTAAATGTAGTGCTTTTGCTTACTTTGTTCTTTATCATTGATACAAAGGCATATAAGAAAGATCTTTCAGAGGGTGCAAAACAGCCTGAAACAAGTGGAGCAGAGAAAAAGAAACTTCATTTGGCAGGTGCACACAATATTATCTTTTTGATCATGATCGTTGCAGCTGTTATTTTGAGTGGTGTACTGCCAAAGTCAGTGCCATTCTTTGCAAAGTCAATTCCATTTTACGGAGAGGTTTCTCTGAGTTATGCAGCTATTTTGGAAATGGCAATGATCTTGGTAGCAGCATTGCTTTCTTTCAAGACAACAAAGAAGGAAGTGCGCGAGGCAAATGCCTTTACCTGGGGAGCGATTCAGGAAGTTGCCGTATTGTTCATCGGAATCTTCATCACGATGGTACCTGCACTGTTGATCCTCAAAGCAAAAGGTTCTTCCTTAGGAATCAGCCATCCTTGGCAGTTCTTCTGGATCACCGGACTTTTGTCCAGCTTCTTGGATAACACGCCAACCTATCTGGTATTCTTTACAACTGCAGCATCTTCTGCGTTGAAGGGTGCTAACCAGATTGTAACAGCAATGGGAAATATTCCACAGTTGTTCTTAATGGCGATTTCGTGTGGTGCGGTATTCATGGGCGCGAACACTTATATCGGTAATGCACCAAACTTTATGGTGCGTTCGATCGCTGAGGAAAATGGAATCAAAATGCCATCATTCTTTGGTT
>JALEPA010000002.1 GCA_022766515.1 Lachnospiraceae bacterium
CTGTGTCATCATTCCAACAGAGCGGAAAATCTCAGACACATAAATACAGTTCATGACTGTTGCAAGCATTCCGATCTGGTCTGCTTTGGTTCGATCGATCGTCTCACTGGTACGACCTCTCCAGAAGTTGCCACCACCTGTTACAATCGCTACCTGAACGCCATCGTCCACCAGGGCTTTCACCTGCTTTGCCACTTCCAGACAAGTTGCTTCGTCAAATCCTGTCTTTGCAGGACCCGCCAAAGCTTCTCCACTAAGTTTCAGCAATACGCGCTTATACTTTGCCATAATTCCCTCTCATTTCTGCATCTTAACAAGTTCTTCGCCAAGATGCCTATCTATTCTGCTTTTGCTCTCAGTGTAACACTACACTATGAACAATTTTCTATCATGAAAAAATTATTTCTTTTCCTCAAAAACAGCATCAATGTCGATGTCAGAGTAACTCAAGATGCAGTGACCATCTAAAATAGCACCTTCGTTGACCTGAATAGATTTTGCATTGATGTCACCTTTAATAATAGCGGAAGAATCCAATGTGATCGCACCGTTTACATCAATGTTACCCTTTACAGCGCCCGCAATGTAAGCAGAAGCACCAATAATGTCACCGACAACGACTGTACCATCACTGATCTGTACTGTGCCTTCACTGCAAAGTGCACCTTCCAATCTTGGCGTATTCACATAGATCTCTGCTGCTGTCACGCTACCGTTTACCGTACCATTGATCGCTACTTTACCCTTTGATTCAATGTCGCCTTTGATCGTACCCATGACTTCGATAGATACCTCAGAAGTAATACCACCTTCGATCGTGGTACCCTCACTGATCACGGTCGTTGCATCGGAAGATACTGTAGTCTCTTCTTTTTCTTCCTTCTTTGGCTCTTCCACAGGCGTCTCCTCTACGACAGGTTCCGGCTGTTTCTTCTCTTTTTTCTTCTTTTTGTTCATCTTTGTCTCTTCTTTGGCTGCAGACTCTTTCGCCGCATCCTCAATGCTCTCGATCTCACCTAACAATTTGTCAAGATCATCATCCAGGCTGTCATCTGTATTGTCCTCAGCGAACTGTGCCTCCAGCTCTTTATCTAAATCATCGGAATCATTCTGATCACCGGAAAAGATCTGATCAAGCAGGTCCTTATCTACATTGGCATCATCTAATGCTTCTGCCTCTGTACTATCATCTTCCTGAAACAGAGAGCTTAAATCCTGATCCTCTGTCTGCTTTGTCATATTCTCTGCAAGTTCCTTGCTTTCATCATCATCCTTAAAAATTCCCATTGTATCCTCCATTTCATTTCAACAAAAATTAATTTCTGTTTTCGTTCCTGGCACATTATACCATAGTCCGCCCTTTTCGTCTATAGGGCATGTCCGCCGCCTGAGCGCACTCTGTTTTCCAAACGGAACCACTCATAGCGAAAGATCCGGTACGCTTTATCAAAGGCGATCCATAAGATCTCTGCTCCGACAAGTAACAGGAATACCGCTGCCACCAATGCTGCCGCATGTCTTTGCATCATCGTCCAAAAAGGCAGCTGGCTAAGCATTTTTCCTATGCCAAACAGTGCCACATACACACTAATCGCCACCGCTAACATTCCATGATACGCAACGCCCTTCACGATCCAGAGTCGTCCTCGATGCTTTTCATACCATAAAGGCGTCAAAGCCTCCCAGATCAAAACATACACCGCCATTGCCAAATAGGTCGCCAGATAAAATTTATTTGGCATAAGCAGAAAACCGAGAAACAACGCTGCCACCAGCCCCGCTGCTCCACCGGTCCATTTATATTTTGCCGCCATACGGCCTGTCAAAAAAGCTGCTGCTGCCAAACATGCTAACGAGCAATATTCCAAAACACCTGACAAAAACAGAAACAATACCGTCAATGCCGTTATCATACCTGCCATTGCCACTCTGTGGGATTTTAAAAACATGTGCAAAGATCGCCTCCCATACATTCACATAAAGTATCCGCACACCACAGATCACAGCACAGATTACCTGTTCCGCAGGTGTCGCCACCATACGGATTTCTGCCATACTGACTTCCGTATTGTCCATACTGCTGTCTCTGATATGGATTATAACCTTGTCCATAACCGTTCTGTCCGCCAGACTGGTATCCACCCGTCTGTCCCTGCTGTCCATATCCATTCTGGTATGGCTGACCGCTTCCCTGCTGATAACCACCGTTTTCACGCATCTGCATGATCTGTGAATATGCCGCCTGAACTTCCTTAAATTTTTCCTCTGCAAGATCCTTTAACGGATTGTTGGCATTGGCATCCGGATGATACTTTCTGCTCAACTCTCTATATGCTTTTTTTACCTCTTCATCGGTCGCGTCACGAGACACTCCCAATACCTGATATGGATCCATTTACTTTTCCTCCTTTTGTTTCTGTATCCTGATCGCATCAAAGCGGTTCCACACCCCTGCATATAAAATATTGCGCATAATGTCTACATATTCTATACAGGGTAATTTTTCAAAGGCATCTGCCGCAGCAGCAATCTCTTGTAATAATAGCTGCTCTACCTGTGCGGCTGCCTCTTCCTGCGTCTGTCCGGAAAAAGGATTATACCGTCCCTTTTGCAGGTCTTCCGGCAGATCATCATAGGCATCCATCAGATAAATATATCTGCCCAGATAATATCCCAGTCTCCGAAAATAAACGGCAAATGCATCTTCTTTCCATACAAACAGCTCTGCAAGCAGTCTTCCAAAACATTCTGCGACCTCGCTTGCATCGGTGCTCTGCTTTGCCTCCAAATGAGACAACTTTGCCAGTTCTTTTCTGACCGCTTTTGCCTGTCTGGGATACTTACTTATCACCTGACGGCACATTCCTTTATAAGCATGTACACCTGCCGCCGCCTTTAATGACGGCTCATCATGTTGGTCATCCAAAAAATGATAATAGCTTAGCATAACATTCATATCTGCCGCATATTTTCCTGCTTCTCCGGTGATCGTTCGATGCCTTTTGAGCGGATGCACGATACACCGTCTCTGCTTTTCCTCAACCGGCAGATCATACACCGATGATAACAGCATGACCAAAAAAGTCATATCATAGGTAAGCGTAATCTGACCTCTCATGCCATAAGCATGCTGCAAGGTATGACACAGTCCGCAGTAAAACCCACGATAACATTCATAATCCTTCACTTTCAGATCCGGCTTACGAACTCTGACATATCCAAACATGTATGCCCTCCTGTCCTCTCCTGCTGATCTTACTCTTGTATATTTTGCAATTTCAAGCTATATCATAGCATAAATATATGTTATGATATACAGCAGAATCTTAAAAAAATATAAATTTTTATGATCAAAAAGAGAAAGCGAGGTATTTCATTCCATGAAACTGATCATTCAGCGTGTTGACCAGGCAGCAGTACAAGTAGAAGGAAAATGTGTCGGTGAGATCGGACGAGGTTTTTTGATCTTGGTCGGTATCGGTGAACACGACACCAAAGAACTTGCCGACAAGATGTTGGACAAGGCATTAAAACTTCGTATCTTTGAAGATGAAAACGGCAAGACCAACCTCTCCCTTGCACAGATAAACGGTGAGTTGCTGATCGTATCGCAATTTACCTTATATGCAAACTGCAAAAAAGGACACCGCCCTTCCTTTACAGAGGCCGGCAATCCGGAACTTGCCAATGAACTCTATGAGTATATGTTAGAGCAGGCAAAGGCTTATTCTCACAAAGTGGAATCCGGGGTGTTTGGCGCACATATGAGCGTGTCCCTGACGAACAACGGGCCGTTCACGATCATCTTAGACTCCAAAGAATTATTCGGTGTCTAATCCCCAACTCATTTTTTGAGCGCGGGAAGTGTGATCCGGCGAAAGAAATTCTTGGTGGCATGACACCATAATCCGGTAATATTAAACATATTACTACGACGGATCGCACCAATTTCCTCCAATGTATTGATCATACGGTAAATGGAGGCTGTTCCGATATTAGCATCCTGCTTGGATGCTTTGTAATAAATCTCTTTGCAGCAAGAGCAATTCTCCTCCAGGATAATATCCAGCAATAACTTTCTCTGCTTCGTAATACGCATGCCTCTCTCACGAAGTCGCTGCAACACGATCTCCTTCTGACGCTGCACATCGTCTACTTGTATCTCTCTCTCTTCTGTCATCATTTTGTCTACCTCCATTTCTGTCACAATATGTATTTATAATAGTATTATTATCAACTTTCAGAAGTTAGTACGCACTAACTCATATAAGTTTGCAATAACTTTTTTCAAAAAAATTTAAAAGAACAAAGAGTCGCTTGCGACTCTTTCGCGCTCGAGCGGTGCTGTTTACAGCTAACTTCTTCTCCGCGAGATGCGCATCCTCGCGGAGCTTTTTTTACTTTATAGGAAACGGGAAGTTTCCTATAAAGCAAAAAAAGATCCCTTCTACAAATAGAAAGGATCTTTGTGTTTTTTGTTTTGCTCTTATTTCCAATATATGTCATTGCTCACTGTGTGGCAATACACCACCAAGAATTGCTTTGCAATTCTTGCAGAGCAAAACGCTGGTTTTGCTCTTATTTGCGTTGCTTATGATGTCTAACCTTTTCTTCATACATTCGGACATCCGCTTCTTTTAATATCTCTTCTAATGTGATCGCACTGTCCGGTACCAGTTTCACCATGCCAATGCTGGCATCCACTTCGTACTCTTTACCGGAGCTTTCATTAAACTCCTTGAGGTAATCGCGAATCTTCTGAACGAATTCTTCCGCTGACGATTCCGGTCCAACCGGTCCTGCCGCCACGAACTCATCTCCGCCAAATCTGGCACAGGAGTCTTCCGGTCCTGCAACATTTTGTAATGCTTTTGCCAAGGTTGAGATCGCAATATCACCATCTGCATGACCGTAAGTATCGTTGATGATCTTCAAACCGTTTAAGTCGATGGATAACAGCATAAATTCTGTTCCGGACTCAACACAATAGCGGAACTTACGCTTGATATGCTGATAAAATCCTCGACGATTATACAGACCGGTCAAAGGATCATGAATATATTTATTCTCCAGGTTCTGAATGATCGTATGCTGTCTATGCTGGTTCTTCGTCAGATCCAAAGCATTACTGATGTTCATGAAGAACTGGTAATACCATGTCATCTCCATATCGTCTCCACCGTACGACATGACGCCATAACCGATCGTCTGATCATGAATGTGCAATGGGAAGAAATACAGATTGGAACAATCATCTAGGATCTCCTCCAGATCCGGTAACAGATCCTTCGTCGAAAAATCGATCATTCCCTGCCACTCTCCATCCTTGCGGTATAACATACGGTTCATGTAAGAAGAATAGCCGGTACGGCGGAACTGTGTATTTTCCACAATATCTGAAAATTCCTCATCTGCCACAAAGTCATCTACAATGCAGATTGCAAAATATTTATTGGTAAATTTCGTTGAACACTCTTTGATACCCTCAAACAATTCCACGAAATTCTCTGCTTTCGTCAAATACGCAGACATGCGGATCTGATCCATCAAAAAGTAACGGGTAGCTGATAAATTTCCATACAGCCCACGCATCAGATCATTATAATGATTTTCCGGCATCTCCGGGCCCTTGCATCCGCAAGTTCCATACAACATCGTCTCCGGCTCCATCATATAAACTTCATCAAGCTTTTCCCCATGAAAGAGGCGGTCTAACAGTTCAAAGATTTTGACAGACGCTGCTGCAATATCTCTTCTCGCTGTCGTGATCGTTGGCGTATGATGCAGTGCTTCCAAAATACCATCGTAACCGGTCACGATCACATCTCCCGGCACTTTATATCCTCGTTTTGTCAAATAGTCATAAGCAGTGATCGCCATAGAATCATTTGCGCAGATGATCGCATCCGGAAACGGCAGATCACTTGCCATAAATCGATCCATAACTTTGATCGTTGGCTCATGCCAGAAATCGCCATAGCCGATACGCTCTTCTTCCACTTCTCGCCCATGCGCTTCCATGCATCTGCGAAATGTCTCCAATCTTCTCTTTCCGCAGACATCTTCCTTGCCTCCGGATATAAAATTCACATGCTTCACATCATGCTCTTCCAACACATGACTAATGATCATATTCATCGCATCTGTCTCATCGAAACAAAGGTTAATACAACCTTCCTTCTCCTGATCGATCGAGATGACAGGAATACTTCTACTCGTAGCATTTTCAATTATCTCTTCCAAAAAGCTGCGCCCGCTAAAAGTCAACGGAAATACCACAACCGCATCCAACATATTATAGTTGATCAGCTGAAAGATATTTTTCTCCCCTAAATCATGGGAATCCATAAAATAAAACCCACTAAAGGAATAAAAGTACAGTACATTATAATCATATTTCTTAGCAAGATCTCGAAAATTGCGCAAAAAACTATCATTATAATGTTCATCAATGTCTGCCATGCAAACAGCAATTGTCTTTTTGCTCATGTTTCCCTCATTTCTCACAGCAAA
>JALEPA010000029.1 GCA_022766515.1 Lachnospiraceae bacterium
GCTTTGTCATTCCCCTCGATTCCCTTATTAATGATCGCCGCCATGACTAACGGCACTGTCAAGTCAAAACAGGACTCTAACAGCTTAAACAGCGGTGCGATCACACACTCCTTTTTATAACTCCCTAAATATGATAGTATATTTCCTTTTTTCATATATGATTCCTTTCGATCAATATCCTCACAGACGATGCCTCGACCGATTTTTCCAAACCGAAATTTTGGCATGTCATTTTCGGGCATCTCCATGCCACACAAGACACTATGATGCCGTATAAAGTATATGGTTTTCCAACATTTTCGTCAAGCGTTTGCCTTTCCTCCGTATGTTTTGTATACTTACTATTGTCAGAACTGCATAGCAACACTATGCCAAGTTCGTACTGTTATCTATTGTAAACCGATCAACACGAAATTATCGGTTCAGAACGGAGGAATTGCGTGAAAGAATTTGAATTGATTGCTCCCTGCCATTTTGGGCTGGAAGCCGTATTAAAAAGAGAATTATTAGATCTTGGATTTGAGATCATCAAGGTAGAGGATGGAAAGGTCACTTTCCGGAGTGATGCTGCCGGCATTTGCCGTGCCAATATTTTTTTGAGGACAACGGAACGCATCTTGATCAAGATCGGCAGTTTCCGTGCCACTACTTTTGATGAATTGTTTGAAGGCACAAAGGCATTGCCTTGGGAAGCGTTTATCCCGGAAAACGGAAAGTTCTGGGTGACCAAAGCCACTTCGATCAAAAGTAAATTGTTCAGTCCTTCCGACATTCAGTCGATCATGAAAAAGGCTATGGTGGAACGACTCAAATCCGTCTATCACACAAGCTGGTTTACGGAAGACGGTGCAGATTTTCCGGTGCGGGTAACGATCATGAAAGACCAGGTAATCGTCGGATTGGATACTTCCGGAGACTCCCTGCACAAAAGAGGCTACCGTCTTGCCACTGTAAAGGCGCCGATCACGGAAACACTGGCGGCTGCGTTGATCATGCTCACCCCTTGGAACAAAGACCGCATCCTGGTCGATCCTTTCTGCGGAAGCGGAACTTTTCCGATCGAGGCTGCCATGATCGGAGCGCGCATTGCTCCGGGAATGAACCGCAGTTTCACAGCTGAGCAGTGGCAGCATTTGATCCCTAAAAAACATTGGTATGACTGCATTGACGAGGCAGAATCCCAAATCTTAAGAGATATTGACATGGATATTCAGGGATACGACATTAGTAGAACCGCTATCGCAGCAGCGAAAGAAAATGCAGCAAATGCAGAAGTCGATCACCTGATCCATTTTCAACAGCGTCCGGTCAGCGAACTGCACCACCGCAAAAAATATGGATTTATCATTACCAATCCGCCTTACGGACAACGACTGGACACCGAAGATGAGATGCCGGAACTGTACCGCGAGATCGGACAGGCTTACGAAGGACTGGATAGTTGGTCTATGTTTTTGATCACTGCCTACGAACAGGCTGAACGCTACATCGGTAAGAAAGCCACCAAGAATCGTAAGATCTACAACGGTATGATGAAAACTTATTTCTATCAATATCTCGGTCCAAAGCCTCCGAGAAGAAAACCTGATTAAAAGAGCAAAACCAGCGTTTTGCTCTGCAAGAATTGCTTTAGCAATTCTTGCAGACAAACACTTTAATCCTATAAAACAAAAAGCAGACATATAAGTTATTCTTATATGTCTGCTATACTATACAGGAAATCAATGATCTGACACATGGATTCTGCCGTGTCTCGTTGATATACCGTCTCCCGTTCGAGCTGATGCGATAGATTATTGATCTTAAAAGAAATATTCAATAATTCATCTAAGATCACACCCATCACTTTACTTGCTTCCATGCGTTCCTCTTCACTCCCGGTCCGCATGATCGCATTGTATTCCCTTGCCTTGCCAAGAAAAGTAACCAACTGATCGGTCGTATTGATCGTGTCAAAAGACATCTGCTCAAGATTATTTAAGGTACTTTCCATGCGATACATGATTTTTTCTGTGGACATTTCCGTTTCTTCTAACATCTTGTTCTCCGTCCTTCCTTACATGATCTCCAACAACTCATGGATACTTCCCACACCAACAAGCTGCAAGTCTCCGATCTGCTCTTTGGTCAATGCCAGCTGCCGTTCATTCACTTTTGGCAAAATACATCTGGAAAATCCCAGTTTGGCAGCTTCCAACACTCTCTGCTCCGCCATGTTGATTGCGCGGATCTCACCCGCCAGACCAACCTCACCAAAACAGATTGTATCATCATCCAACGATTGATTGCGGTAACTGGTCAGCAATGCCATAACAATGCCCAGATCCAACGCCGGTTCTTTGATCCTCATGCCACCTGCAACATTCACATAGGCATCACAATCACCCATGTGGATGCCCATTCTTTTTTCGATCACAGCCATCAACAAATTAACACGGTTGTAATCTGCTCCTGTCGAGGTTCTTCTTGGCATTCCAAAATTCGTGCGGCAGACCAGCGCCTGCACCTCAATGAGGATCGGTCTGGTCCCCTCGATCGAGCAAACGACCACCGAACCCGGTGCCTGCTTTGGCTTACCTGCCAACATATATTCAGAAGGATTGAGCACTTCTGCCAATCCATCACCACGCATCTCAAAAACACCAATCTCATCGGTCGATCCAAAACGATTTTTCACACCACGCAGGAAACGGTAGGACGCACCGCCGTCCCCTTCAAAATAAAGAACGGTATCTACCATATGTTCCAATACTCTCGGTCCTGCCACGACGCCTTCTTTCGTCACATGACCGACAATAAAGATCGATACCGGAAGGCTCTTTGCCAAACGCATCAAGGTACTGGTCGTCTCTCGTACCTGTCCCACGCTTCCCGGTGCAGAGCCGATCTCCTCACGGTACATTGTCTGGATCGAATCAATAATGACGATCTCCGGTTTCTTCCTGGTGATCACTTCCGTAACCACATCCAGATCCGTCTCACTAAGCAGATACAGTTCTTTATCAAATGTCCCCAGTCTGTCCGCACGCATTTTGATCTGCTTGACGGATTCCTCACCGGATACATACAATACCTGCTTGTCTGCTTCCACCAATTTTTTACACATTTGTAAAAGCAAAGTGGATTTGCCTATCCCCGGATCGCCGCCTACCAACACCAGAGACCCGGTGACGATGCCGCCACCAAGGACTCTATCCAGTTCCCCGATCCCCGTTAAGGTTCGGTTCTCTTCCTTTGTGCTGATCTCAGACAATTTGGATGGCTCTTTGTGCTCTGTCACTGCCACTGAACGCCCCGCCGCCGTCTTAATGACCGGCTCTTCCACGAAGGTGCTCCATTCTTTGCAGCCGGGACACTGTCCAAGCCATTTTGGAGATTCAAATCCACATTCTTTACAAAAAAACGATGTCTTTTGTTTTCCTTTTGCCATAAATTATAACTTAACCACCTTTACATCATACGCCTGACCAGGCTCCATCTCTACGCTCAAGCTAAGCTTGCCACCCAGATTGGTCTTCATCTTTCCAATATCTGCACCTGCGATCGTAACGCCATACTCCATCTCCGGCTCTAACTCCAATGTGATGGATGAATCTTCCCATCCCTCTACAGAAAAAGTAACTTCATCTCCGGTAGACAACATATCTTTTACGACCGTTCCCGGTACGGACTCGTATACGAACATTCCGTTGCGCTCCAGTTTGGTAATCTCCTTAAAAGTCTTAACCTTATACATATCCCCTTCATAAGCAAAATCAGAACGCTTCTGTTTGCTATCCAGATCAAAATTACCAAAGTTTAATTTTCCGTCCTCTGTCGTGCAGATCAAATCTGTAATCCCAGCCATTATCATGTCCTCCTATGTGTATTTATTGTTCCTTAAATTTTCATTTTCAGGTGGCTGCGACCAGCCACCCCCATACACAAAGTGTAACACATTCCCCTGTTTTTTTCTACTGCTACTGTTTGGAAAATGTCAATTTTTTTTCTTCGCAGCCGATCTCAATCACATCGCCCGCCGCAAAGGTTCCTGCCAACATTTGATCAGCCAAAGCATCCTCGATCTCCGTCTGGATGCATCTTCGTACCGGTCTTGCTCCATAGGTCTTATCGAAACCACTTTCTGCAAGATGTGCCACTGCCTCATCGGACACCAGTAATTTCATGCTCATCTGTTTTTCCAGTCGTTTGCTCAGGCTGTCAAGCAGGATCCGCACGATCTTCTCGATATCTTCTTTGGTCAGCGTATGGAATACTAACAGCTCATCAATACGATTGATAAATTCCGGCTTGAAGATCCTCTTGACCTCCTCCATCACGCCTTCCTTCATCTTACGATAGTCAGCCTGCGCGTCTTCACCTGCGCCAAATCCCAGCTGCTGTGGTGCAATGATCCGCTGTGCTCCCGCATTGGATGTCATAATAATGATCGTGTTTTTGAAACTAACCTTACGACCCTGTGCATCGGTCACATGACCATCTTCCAGGATCTGCAGTAAAATGTTAAAGACATCTCCGTGCGCCTTCTCGATCTCATCAAAAAGAACGACAGAATATGGATGTCTGCGGACCTTTTCACTCAACTGCCCACCGTCTTCATATCCGACATATCCCGGAGGAGAACCGATCATTTTGGACACGCTGTGCTTCTCCATATATTCGGACATATCAACGCGAATGATCTCATTTTCCTGTCCAAAGACTGCCTCTGCCAACGCTTTGGATAACTCCGTCTTACCAACACCGGTTGGTCCGAGGAATAAGAAGGATCCGATCGGACGGTTCGGGTCTTTCAAACCGACTCTGCCTCGCCGTACTGCCTTGGCTACCGCCTGCACCGCCTCTTCCTGTCCAACGACTCGTTTGTGCAGGATCTCTTCCAAATGCTGCAAACGCTCTGTCTCTGCTTCCTGCAGCTTTTGTACCGGTATTTTCGTCCAATCTGCGATGACCATTGCCACTTCATTTTCTGTCACCGTCAAATGACTGCTGCTTCTCTGTTCTTCCATTTTTTTATGAAGTCTGCGGATCTGCTCCTGTGACTCTTTCTGCTCTCTTTTGATGCTGCCTGCCAGCTCAAAATCTCCCGCAATGATCGCCTCTTCCTTGGCATCTTCCAACGCCTTCTGCTCCTGCTCCAGCTTGCGAAGTTCAGGAGATGGCAGATACACGCTCAGGCTCGCTCTTGCCGCTGCCTCATCGATCACATCGATCGCTTTGTCCGGAAGAAAACGGTCATTTACATATCGTTCGGACATCTGTACTGCCGCTACAAGTGCGCTGTCACTGATCGTCACCTGATGATGTTTCTCATACAGACCTCGGATTCCCTTCAAAATCTCCAGTGTTCCCGCCTCATCCGGCTCTTCTACCTCGACCGGCTGGAATCTTCGCTCCAAAGCCGCATCCTTTTCGATATATTTACGGTACTCTTCTCTTGTCGTTGCTCCGATTAACTGGATCTCACCACGAGCAAGAGAAGGTTTCAAAATATTCGCGGCATCGATCGCACCTTCTGCGCCTCCGGCACCGATGATCGTATGGATCTCATCGATAAACAACAAAATATTGCCGGACTGTGTCACCTCTTTCAATGCCTTCTTGATACGCTCTTCAAACTCTCCACGATATTTCGATCCGGCAACCATACCTGACAGATCCATTGTCAGCACACGCTTATCCTGGATCACATCCGGGATATCTCCCTGCACGATCTTTTGTGCCAGTCCCTCTACTACAGCAGTCTTACCGACACCCGGCTCTCCGATCAGACAAGGGTTATTCTTCGTACGGCGGCTCAAGATCTGCACAAGGCGGTCGATCTCGCGATCTCTGCCAATGACCGGATCCAAACGATTGTTTTTGGCGTAGTCAGTCAGATCTCTGCTAAACTGATCCAAAACAGGTGTGGACGATTTACCCCGCTTCCCTTTTTGCATCATGTAATCATTTTTCGCACTGGTCATATCCTGACCGGATGCTGTCAACACATCAATATAAAGTTTCTGTACATTGATCCCCTTGGTATTTAACAGACGCACTGCAACACAGTCGGTCTCTTTGAGCAGTGCGATCAACAGATGTTCAGTCCCCACTTCCTGCGCTCCAAGCCGTTCTGCCTCTGCCATGCTGTTTTCCATGACTTTTCTGGTCCTTGGTGTATATTCTCCCTGTTCTCTGACGGCAACCGTACCTTCCTGCTCCATCAGTTCATCCATCAATTCCTGTATCTTTTCCTTTGTAACACCATTTGCCTTTAGAACCTCTGACGCAACTCCCTTGGTGTCGATCAGAGCAAGCAGAAGATGCTCTGTCCCAATATACGAGTGTCCCTGCAGTGCCGCTTCTTTTCCGGCATGATCCAGCACCCTTTTGGCACTGGCTGTATAACGCTTACGCATATGTTGTCCTCCTAATCT
>JALEPA010000055.1 GCA_022766515.1 Lachnospiraceae bacterium
ATGAGATCAATACGGACAATGGCAAGAGTTATAGTTTTGCATTGACCGTGCATGATACCGGATATTACAATGTGACCTTGACTGCCAGCAGCGATGCCGGTGAATTGGCGCAGATCCCGGTTACTTTATTCAGCCTTGGCACGGCACAGGGAACCTTTACCTGGAATGGTACCGGAGGAAAGCCGGTATCGTTTACAAAGGAAGTGCCATATTTTTCCAGATTTACCACAATGCGACTGTATTTTGCCAATAGCGGCTTGAAGATGCATAGCATTAAGATTGAGATCAAACAGCTGGTAGACGGTCGTTTCTCGTGACCCTGCCATAAAACCATTGAGAAAAAAAGAGTATTTACCTGTATTGTTGCCGCATATAACTTATATTATAATGTGCCTTGCGGCAAAGTGCAAAAACATTCACACACAAGTTTGTGAGCTGAAAGCAGCAAAGTGTAAAAGCACTCACACATAAATTTGTGAGCCGGGAAAGGAATGTAAGGGTACTATGATTTTTGAAGTGGTGATAGGACTTATGCTGCCCTTTTTGGGAACATCCCTTGGGGCAGCATGTGTATTTTGGTTTAGAAAGGGGATGGGGATAAAGATTCAAAAGGTATTTCAAGGGTTTGCAGCAGGGGTGATGATCGCTGCATCGATTTGGAGTTTATTGATCCCTTCCATAGAAAAATCAGAGGCAATGGGAAGATGGAGTTTTGTGCCTGCTGCCGTCGGATTTTGGATCGGGATGTTGTTTTTATTATTTTTAGATCATGTTATTCCACATTTACATCGTAATAGTCAATCATTAGAAGGTCCCAAAAAACAATGGAAAAAAACAACGATGCTTGTGCTCGCTGTCACACTGCATAATATTCCGGAAGGAATGGCAGTAGGAGTGGTTTACGCCGGGTATCTGGCAGAAAATGCAGGAATCTCTGCGATGGGTGCTTTGACACTGGCGATTGGTATTGCCATTCAAAATTTCCCGGAAGGAGCGATCGTCTCCACACCACTGCGGTCAGAGGGCGAGACGACATTAAAATCGTTTTTCTATGGCGTGTTGTCGGGGGTTGTAGAACCGATCGCGGCAGTGATCACAATTTTCGCGGCAGGCATACTGATCCCGGTATTGCCGTATCTGCTTAGCTTTTCTGCAGGAGCGATGCTTTATGTTGTCGTGGAAGAATTGATCCCGGAAATGTCACAGGGAAAGCATTCAAACATAGGAACATTGGCGTTTGGCGTAGGGTTCAGCCTCATGATGGTATTGGATGTAGCATTAGGATAAAAGGTTGCGTACGATAATCGTTGTATACAAAAATACAATTTCCTCTTTCTATTCTCATTTTTTTGTGCTATGATAGTCCTTGGTGTATGTCAAAAGACATAGATCAATATGATTTTTGAGAAAAGGAACTAGATGGAGGAGATTTTATGAAACCATTAAAGGACATGACAAAAGAGGAACTTTTGACAATGAAAGCAGAACTTTCTGAGCAGTATAAGGATGCGCAGAGTAAAGGTTTGAAATTGGATATGTCACGCGGTAAACCGGGAAAAACGCAGTTGGATCTGTCCCTGCCAATGTTAAACGCAGTAAGTGCAGAGGATGAGATGACGGCAAGCAATGGATTGGATATCCGCAACTATGGTGTTTTGGATGGACTTCCAGAAGCAAAACAGTTGATGGCAGAGATGATGGACACGACAGCAGATCATGTTGTGGTATTTGGAAATGCCAGCTTGACGATCATGTATGACACTGTTTCCAGAGCAATGGTTACCGGATTGATGGGTGAGACTCCTTGGTGTAAGTTAGATAAAGTAAAATTTTTGTGCCCGGTACCTGGTTATGACAGACATTTTGCGATCACCGAGCATTTTGGGATCGAGATGATCAATATTCCTTTGAAGGAAGACGGTCCGGATATGGATATGGTAGAAGAGCATGTTAATAATGATGCCAGCGTCAAGGGTATCTGGTGTGTGCCAAAGTATGCGAACCCAACCGGAATTTCTTATTCTGATGAAGTGGTAAAACGCTTTGCTGCTTTAAAACCGGCTGCCAAGGATTTCCGTATCT
>JALEPA010000075.1 GCA_022766515.1 Lachnospiraceae bacterium
CACAGGGAATGGGAACCTTGATTGCCTCGGGAATCGTTCAGAATACAAAAGAAAATATGTATTGTATGCTTCACAATACAGGGATGACATATTTAAAAGGCTTGGGTGTCAGGAAGGATATTTTACAAGCTTTATCGGGAGGTGATGGTTCAGATGCAGACAGTAGTAACGGATAAATGGATCTTATGTCCGGTATGCGGAGCAAAGACCAGGACACAGATATTGGACGACACGGAATTAAAACATTTTCCGCTGTTTTGTCCAAAATGTAAGGAGAGTTTTATTATCAATGTGAAGGATCATATAGTGGACTATCAATCGATTGCCAGACGCTAAGACGCAGAGCAGAAACCGAATGTTTTTGCCTGCGTTTTTGTTACAAAATAGGAAGGATAGCGATATGGATAAGTATTTGAATTATTGGGGACTGGTTTTTGTTATTGTGATTTTGATTCCCAATATTGTGTTTGCAGCAACATGTGAAGATGGTTTTGAAAATCATTTCCAGAATAAATTTGTTGAGCTTTTTGAGCAGATTGGAAGATTTGGATGTTTTTTCAGCATGTTTATTTTGCTTCCTTTTATGTGTAAAGGGTATTGGTTTGATCATGGGGAAACAGTTTATCTGATTTTGGGTGCGCTGCTTGTGGCATTATATTGTTTTGGGTGGACCATATTTTGGAAAGAGAACTCGATACGAAAGTCGTTATATTTATCAGTGATACCTTCTGCGTTATTTGTTGAGAGTGGTATTATCAGTGGAAACATTATGTTGGTGATATTTGCAATTATATTTGCCCCATGTCATATTCGGATCAGTTATATGAATGCCGTTTATAAGGGTGATCATTAAATTTAGAGGAGGAAAGCAGAATGGATGCAATTACGAAAAATTGGATTTCCGAGGAGCAGATACAGCAAATGACAGATCGGGCATTAGGAAATCCGGTTGCAATAAAAAACATTAAGAGATTATCCGGGGGATTTTGTAGTGCCGTATATCTGGTAGAAACGGCTGAAGAAAAAATGGTACTTAAGCTTGCTTCCGGAACAGGAGTAAAGGTTATGCGCAATGAAGTGAAATATATTCCAACGGAAGCGGAAATGTTGAAATTATTTCAGAAACGGCTGGATATTCCGATGCCGAAATTACTCTCTTATGATGACAGTGGAGAAATATGTGATGTTCCGTATTTCTTTATGAGTTATCTGGATGGGGTACCGTTGTGTGATGATCAGACGATTACGGATGTTCAAAGAGCAGATGTAAAGAAAGAAATGGGAGAGATCACACGAAAGATCTGCTCCTTAAAGGCAGATATCTTTGGGATCCCCAATATACCGGAAAGTTATTGCAAGAAAAACAGTGATTTTATAAATCTATTGTTTGACTGGCTGTTGTGTGATGCTGAAGAAAAGGGAATTGCTATTCCTGGAATTACATCGGCTGACCTTAAGAAACTGATTCGGAAGTATGGAAAAGAATTGGATGAAGTAACTGTCCCGGTTTATGTACATACCGATACATGGGATGGTAATCTTTTGATAAAAAACGGCAAGCTGACAGGACTTATTGATTATGCAGCAGTGTTATGGGCAGATCCATTATTAAGCCATGATTTTCACGACTTTGGAAATGTTCCTAATCCATATTTTCTGCAAGGCTATGGCAAAATAGAATTTACCGAAAATGAGAAAATTCGTATTCAGATCTATCGTATCTGGCAGCGCCTGGGAATGGTGGTGGAGCGGGGATATCGCGAATACGAAGATCCGCATATGTATGACTGGGTGCTGGATGATTTTGCAAGAGAAGTGAAGAAGCTGAAAACGGCTGATTTCTAATATAAGATGGAGGTTGCCTATGAAAGAAAATCGAAACAGGATCTTTGTTGTCACCGTCATGGTTGTACTTTTGCTTATTGGGGGTGGATGTGTGGTGCTTTATGGAAGAAACACAAAGAAAACAGGACATATACGAAAAATGGGACAAAGATCAGGAAAGCCGTCTGTTGTAAAAGAAATATCGGAAACACCGATTCCTTCGGCTGCTTCCTGGAGCATTGCAAGGCAGAGCGGGCGGAAAGAGGATTTTGAAGCCTATTTTAAAAGAGATTTGGATGCATATACAAAGGAGCGGAGTGCACCAAAGGGTAAAATGAAAAAAATACATTATTATTCTAGGGTAATTGGGGAGAAGAGGGAGGTATATGTATACACTCCGCCCCAATATTCTAAGGATAAAAAATATCCGGTGCTTTATCTGCTTCATGGAATTGGCTGTGATGGATCACAATGGATATCTATGAAAGCAGATAATGTCCTTGATAATATGATTGCAGATGGAGAGTGTGTTCCCTGTGTGGTGGTTTGCCCGAGCATTACACCGAAGAAGAACAAAAGGACGACACAGGCAATCAGTCCGGAGAATATTGAAGCGTATGAAAAATTTGACCGGGAATTGACCGAGGATTTGATACCATTTATCAATTCCCATTATAATGTATCGGATAAGCGAAAAGATACAGCTATTGCTGGATTATCTATGGGAGGCATGGAGTCATTATTGGTTGGACTTTCCCATTTAGACCTCTTCAATTATATTGGCTCCTTTTCAGCAGCTCCAAGTCTTGATACATTTTTGATGAAATTCAAAAATCATAGCATAAAGCCAAAACTTTTATTGCTATGTAGTGGCACCAGTGATTCTACAGTGGGAGATATTCCGGAAGGATATCATAATATATTAGCGGAAAATCGGGTGGATCATATCTGGTATCTGTATCCGGATGGAGGACACAGCTATGAGGTATGGCTCAGTGGTCTTATCAATTTTTTACAAAGAATGAAGGATGATTTCCTTCGGTTTGGAAAAATCGAGAGCCGCTTTGTCTCCGTTGCAGTCAACAACATGCCCCGAGCCATTGACCTGCTCCACATGACCTATGCTCAGCAGAGCATCATCGGCTCCGGTGGCTATATGCCGGAAGATGTGCGGGATGTGCAGGAGATCATGGCGAGTGGCAAGTGGAATTTGGAGCATATTATCACCCATGAGTTTCCGTTAGTTGAATTGGACCGAGCTATCCGCACGGCGAGCGATATTGACCATGCTGGAAATGTGATCGTGGAAATGAAAGGATAAAAAAGTCTGTGCTATGACTTTTTCTGTCTGCACGACCAGTGCTTTTTCAAGATCACTTTCAAGCATAGGCTTGTTTTCTGGCACACCCAGAAATTCAAATACATATGGGTCTTGAAATTGTGATTTGCTAGCAATTTCGATGCAGGTTTCTATATCTTGATAAATGTCCTTAAAGCTTTATAAAATGGGAGATTGCAAAAAAATTAGTTTGATAAAAGGCTGTAAAAAGGAATTATAAATTTGAAATGAGTACTATTACTTAGTCTGTGTGTATTAGTTTTATCTGGGCTTGTAGGATGTAGAGAAAAAGAAATTACCGACAAAGACGAGTATACGCCGGATAAATATGATAGAATTGACATAATAATATTAGAGAAACTTCGTGATTATACGGTAAAGCATTTTGCTGACGAAGAACAGTATATGTAATCTATCAATTACAAGAAATTATATACACAGAAGATTCAGCATCAAGAATTTATCCATAAGATTGATGAATATATGTATTCGGGTGGCTTCTATCCTTATGAGACATTGGAAGAGCACTGGGGATATTGGAGCAGATATATTTATGTGAATCGTTATATGGATCCACCAAAGCCGGTTTATTCGGATATTTTTGATCTTGTGAAGGATAAGAACTATTTTGTTTTGACAACCAATGTAGATCACTGTTTTCAGAAAGCGGGATTTGATAAGAAGAGGTTATTTTATACACAGGGTGATTGTGGATTGTTTCAGTGCAGCAAGCCATCTCATTATGAAACTTACGATAATGAGAAAATTATAAGAAAAATGGTAATCAGTCAGGGCTTTGAGATAAGAAATGGCGAATTGACAAAACCAGAAGGTATCATGTTAAAGACGATGGTTCCATCGGAATTCGTTCCCAAATGTCCGAAATGCGGCAGGCCGATGAGTATGAATCTAAGATCAGACAATACTTTTGTGCAGGACGCGGGCTGGGATGAAGCAGCAAAGAGGTACGAGAGCTTCCTTAAGGATAACAAGCATAAAAGAAATTATTCTTATTTAGAGAAATGAATGAGGAAACGTGCCAAAAGAAAAATCCGTATCAGAAAGAGCATGAGGATGTATTGCAAAAATTTGAAGCAAAATATGGAATCTTTGGTGAAAAACTAGAAGCAGGAAGGAAAAATGAACTTGGCAGAGTTTTGCATTTACCAAGTGAAATGCCAGAGTACGAGAATATTGAGGAAAAATATTATGCGGAAGAAGAATCGTTGAGACAGTATATGGAAGATTGCAAGAATGAGGCATTGGAATTATTTTCTAAGTGGTTCTATTCGTTGTGGGATTAGCGATAGGGCATATAGGATATTGATTTATACACTATCCGTGAGCTCTGCAAACATTGACAATCAATAGAAATAATAGTATATTTTTAATAGAAATTGCTCACCTAGATGTGTTGAGTGATCAAGGATAGATAAGGATGATTCTTGTAGAGCAAAGCGAAATGCTTTGCTCTTTTTTAGAAGATAGAAAAATGCTCATAGTGTAGCGTTGCGCCACAGGGAGACGGCTTGTATAGTAGTGAGGAGGAGCGTTTATGGCATACACCAATGATACAATGCAAATAGATGAGAATTGCAAACGGAACCTTCTGGAGGGGCAGTTATTGCATCAGGCGATCGCTATGGCTGCAGTTGCTCACAAAGGGCAGTTGCGCAAAGGAACGCAGATCGACTATTTAGTACACCCGATGGAAGTTCTGGAGATCTTAAGTTCTATGCATGCCGATATTCATTTGCGGATTGCCGGGATCT
>JALEPA010000103.1 GCA_022766515.1 Lachnospiraceae bacterium
ATACATATCTTTCGCTGTCTCTGCCAGGAAATCGAATCTTTCATAAGTCTCGATCATGTACTTGTTTACCTTGTCCTTAATGTCCTGTTTTGTAAGTCCTGTGTCTTTTAATTTCATATCGCTACCTCCAATTAAGTAAAAACAAAGAGTCGCTTGCGACTCTTTCGCGCTCGAGCGGTGCTGTTTACAGCTAACTTCTTCTCTGCGAGATGCGCATCCTCGCGGAGCTTTTTTTACTTTATAGGAAACAAGAAGTTTCCTATAAAGTAAAAAAAGAGCAAAGGTATCATGCGATCAATCTCGCTTGAGCACCTTTGCTCTCTGTCTTTTATTTTGTACATCCATACAATAGCACGGTCCATTATAGTTGTCAATTACTTTTTTCAAAAAATTTTAATTTTTCTTAAAATCCCTTATTTTACGGTATTCTGCGATATTTTTTCTGTGTTTATTT
Organism: Lachnospiraceae bacterium; assembly: GCA_022766515.1. Taxonomy (GTDB): domain Bacteria; phylum Bacillota; class Clostridia; order Lachnospirales; family Lachnospiraceae; genus Butyribacter. The sequence goes on from JALEPA010000103.1 coordinate 455, forward strand.
TGTTGCACTATTCTGTGCAATATATTGTACATATCTTTTTCTTTTGTGCAACATAATAGCTGAAATCTTAATGATAGTCCAAGAAAAAGCACATGCAGCTTGTCCTTGTTTCTCCCTCATTTCGGTAAATATGTGTCTGGTCAGTCTCAAAACGATAGACCTGTTCTTTTTCTACTTGCTGACTGTGTCCATGACACTCGATCGTCATCACACCATCCGTCACCGTTAAATATTCTCTCGTCTTCTCTCCGTGACTGCCACTGACATACACTCCGCCCGGCTCCAGATCGATCCGATAAATTTCTACAAACTGGTTATCTTCGTACGGAAAGCAGGTCCACACTTTATATTTTCCCTCTAATTCCTTGGTCGGGATCATCTCCTCCGGTGTCACCAGACAAAAATCTGTCCTTGGCGTATCAATCAACTGATGAAATTCGATCCTAAGACCGCTTGTGATCTTTCCAAGCACCCCCAACGAAGGGTTCGCTGTTCCCTTTTCGATCTGCGCAAGCATACTTTTACTAACCCCGGTCTGCTCTGCTACCTGATCCAGACTCATGCCCTTCGACTGCCGCATGCGCTTGAGATTTACCGCTACATTATGTGATAAATAATCCATACCTGCACCACTCCCTTCTATAATGCGTGGTATTCTATCATTACAAGATTGAAAAGTCAAACAGTTCCCAAAAACGCCCGCACAAAATTTACTGCCCTTTCTCTCCTAATCTTATATACATTTTGAGGAAAATATTATAGAATACATAGAAGTGACTAAGTTACTATACAAACTTTAGAAAGAGGGAGTTTATGAAAAAAAGTATATGGACAATTACACTTCTCAGCCTGACGGCACTATGTGGATTTTCCGGTGGAAAATGCCATGCTAATGCCAGTTCCGTTGCACATGACGGTGAGAAGTATCGAATCGTTAGGAGCAAAGAGGATAACAAAAGACATTTAATAGACAACAAGAAAAAGACTGTTTCCGGATGGCATATGCGTATCGGCAAAAAATACTACCGTTTGGGAAAGATCAATGATGTCGGATTCTACAAAACCAAACAGGTAAAATTGATTTTTACAAAGAAAAGCGGTGAATTTGCCAAAAACGAATGTATCCGAACGATTGATTTTGATTCCAGCGGCTTAACGACCACCACAAAAGGGATGAAAAAGATCGGTCATAACTATTACTTTATCAGTCATGGCTATTTACAAACATCGGATATCACTTACAAAGGTGTAAAATATTACATCAACTTAAATGGTACAGTAGCCTGCTATCGCACAAACGGTGTTGTTTATTCCCCTTCCGGCAAAAAACTGACTAAGCCACAGCGCAAGGAAGTTCTTGCCCGTTCCCATGCGCGGACGATCATTCGAGAATGTACCAATAAGTCCATGACGCAGTCCCAAAAAATGGACAAATGTTTTATGTGGGTTGTGAAAAATTATGGCTATACAGAACGACGCTGCAAAGGACAAAAAGGCTGGTCATCTATTTCCGCCGATGCACTTTATCGTTTCCAAAGTGGTGACTGCCGTACCCTGTCTACGGGATTTGCTTTCTTGGCATCTGAACTGGGATATCACAAAGTAAAGATCGCACAAGACTGTGGCGGCCGCTTCTCCGGTACCCATGTGTGGGCACTGGTAAACAATCGCTGTTACGATCCACTTTTTTACAACACAGCCAAGCCAAAACGCTATCTGCCTGTGTTTAAAGGATCCACTCCTGCAGCCTATGCTGCTAAGACACATTGTCACGCCAGCCAGACATTTAAGCCGGGTGATTAAAGAGTAAAACGCTGGTTTTGCTTTGCAAGAATTGCTGTTTTTAGAGCAGTTTTCCATAATGCAAAAAACACCTGTTTCGGCAATGCCGATTCAGGTGTTTCTTAATTAAAGATTTTTTATAGCCACTTTTTCCTTTACACCAGTACCATTCTGACTGCACCGTACATTCCCGCATCGTTTCCAAGCTCTGCCAAACGGAATTCCTTTTCTTTCAATGCAAACATAACATGTTTCTCATAGCAGTTGCGTGTAATCTCCGCTACAACAGGTCCATTTTTAGATAATCCGCCACCGATAACAAAAGCTTCCGGATCCATTACCTGTGCAACATTTGCTAATCCAAGTCCCAAATACTCTGCAAACTCTTCTACCACTTCTGTTGCCATCGCATCGCCTGCTTTGTAGGCATCAAAGATTTCCTTACCCGTGATCTCATCATAGTCACGCAGCATAGATGGCTGATCCGTATTTGCTACACGCTCTCTTGCCGCACGCATTACACCTGTTGCAGAAGCATACTGCTCCAGACATCCTTTTTTACCACAGCCACACACTCTTGTTTCATTCAAATTCAGTGTAATATGACCAATTTCTCCGGCTGCTCCACGAGATCCTGTGACGATCTTGCCATTCATAACAATTCCACCGCCAACACCTGTTCCAAGTGTCACCATTACAATGCTGTTAAATCCGCGTCCGCCGCCTTTCCACTGCTCACCAAGTGCTGCAACATTTGCATCATTTCCAACCTTTACAGTCGCAACTCCTGTCAATTTCTGCACTTCCTCTGCGACCGATAAAATACCCCAGCCGAGGTTTGCACATTTCAGTACAACACCGTCTTCGGTAACCGGTCCGGGTACGCCCATTCCAATGCCAAGAATATCTTCGGTTGCAATTCCCTTTTCTTCATTTTTCTCTTTAATAGACTGCGCAATATCCGGTAAGATCTGGCTTCCCTGATCCTCTTTTCTTGTGACGATCTCCCACTTATCGAGCATTTCTCCCTCTGCGTCAAAAAGTCCCATCTTTACTGTTGTACCACCAATATCTATTCCATATATATAGTTTGCCATTTTGTTCCTTCCTTTCTCTCTATTCGTAATATTGAAACGATTTAAGTGTACCAGATTTCCTAAAAACTGTCATCTGTTTTATACACAATTTAGTGCATAAGTAGTGAAAAATTGCCGTTTTTCCCGTAAAAAATGCAAGTTATCCACCATTTGTCCGCATTTTGGCACAGTTATCCACATTTTTGGACTGGTATTCCTTTTTGTGCACAGCTGTCCATAAATAGACACACACTTTAATATCCAAACTTGCCCAACAAGGACTCATCATTTTCGATCCAATCATTCACAGCGATCGTTCGATAATTGTTTTCATCATCTCTAACGATCACCGTCTCGATTCCTGCATTGATAATCATTTTTTTACACATAGAACAGCTATTAGAGTTCTTGATATACTCCCCTGTGTCCACTTCACGACCGGACAAATATAAAGTCGCACCGATCATTTTTTCACGCTCCGCACTAATGATCGCATTTGCCTCAGCATGCACACTTCGGCATAATTCATAGCGTTCGCCCCTTGGAATCTTCATCTCCTGACGAATACAATGTCCAAGATCCGAACAATTCTTACGGCCTCTTGGTGCTCCTACATACCCCGTAGAAATTACCTCATCATTTTTCACAATGACTGCACCATAATGTCTGCGCAGGCAGGTTCCTCTTCGCGAAACCACATCTGCCAGATCCAAATAATAATTTATTTTATCTCTTCGCTCCATTTTTATCCTCGCTTCTCTTCGTATTACAATCCAACAATTTCATTCCACCATGTTTCCTATGAATCCACAAGGGACACCTTATCTTTTCCTTCCGTTTCTACTACAACTGAATCCCTCTGTGTTCAACAGAAGTAGAAAAAACGATCAATGTCTTTGTTCGCCCATATTGCTGCAGTTCACCAATAAAGTGATCCAGCTCGTCTGTACTAGGAAACAACACTTCTAACAGCATCGAGTAGTCTCCCGTCACACAATTACATTCCACCACATTTTTGCATTGCTTGATATAGGGATAAAACTGCTCCTTATCCACCGGAGACACTTCCAAATTGATAAATGCCTTGATATGGTACCCCAGCTTGACCGGATTGATCTGCGCATGAAATCCCTCAATATATCCGCTTTCTATCAAATTGTCGATTCTTGCAGACACTGCAGGAGACGACAAAAACACTGCTTCTGCAATGTCTTTCAACGACATCCTGGCATTCTCCTGCAACATGTGCAAAATCTCTTTATCAATATGATCCAACTCGTTATTTTTCATATCCATCCTCATCCTCTGTCCCATATCTGGTACAGATTTTTACTTTGTACTTATTTTACGAAACATGCCATTGCTCACAACTTCACAAGTTTTTATCAAGAACTGCAAAAGCAATTCCTGCTGAGCAAAACGCTGGTTTTGCTCTTTTTTACAAAACAAATCATTGCTGCAATGCAATAATTATCACAATGATAATCAGCACGATCGTGATCCAGCTCACAATGCGGAAAATCATCTGGCTTCTCTTTCCCCACAACAAACGATTTGCCACAGACTCTTTATGATCCTTCTCCATCTCTTTTAGATATTCCTGCACATCTTCCGGAATATCTGACGCACCTGCTGCCTCTTCATTCAGCTCCTCATCATTCGCCTGCAGCTTGTCCCACTGCTCCAAATATTCCTTTGCCTTATCCAAAAGTAATGTAGGAACATAAATGTCCACACCCTTAAATGCCGCAAAACCTCCCGAATATAATTTCGGTCTGGCTGTTTCTCCTTCGTGCATATACGCTGGTATCTCGACAGATTTCAGCCGCTCAACGAGCATCTCTGCCTCAACCTTATTTTCCATATACATTAACTTGTCAAATTCTGCCATATTCATCCCCATTTCATATCTACACACCAACAATGCAACTGCAATCAGTGTGCAGGATTGTAACTCGATTATTTTTTCGTCGTCCACCCATCTTTACATATGAAACAACTGGTTAGATTATAGCTTTTTGCGAAATTTGTGTCAATCTGTTGAAGGAAGGTTCACTTTCCACTGCGTGCTTCCCTTTTGGCTTTTACTCTTCCAATGCTTTGCAGCCTCACGATACTTCACCGCCGTTTCCATCAGCTCTTCATACTGCCGTTTCACACTATCCAAAATATCGTCCTTCTGCCGAATATCCCGCTCCAACTTTTCGCATCGTTTCTGGCGTTCTTCCATACGGCTTTTTGTCTCCTTTAACTCCTGTTGCAACCGCTGAATCATGCGGTCTTTCTCCTCTTCCTGTAAATGCATTTTTTGAATCGTTTCCTCCCATTTTTTTGCCATATATTCTCTCCATACATCCTCACTATGTAACCTTGCCGCATCCCCGGATCTTTCCCAGCAATAGCACTCTACATTTGCATTAGAAGCAACCGCATAAGTTCCCTTTATCGACCTGTTGTCCTCTTTCATGGACTCATGTACGATCAACAGCAAAGCCTCTTTGATAGCAACAAACCGAATTTGCGGACACTGCGGATAAGTCTTCTGTAATGTAAAGTCCTCAAAATTTAATTTTTGAGTTCCGACATGTTCCAAAAAACGCCCACCGATCTCATACTCGCCCGTGTCCTTATTTTGGCACATTGCAAAAAGGATCAGCTTTTGTTGCCAAGCAATAAGCTGTATTTCTCTATATTTTTCGGCTAAATTTTCCTGTAAAATAAAAATCCTGCTTTTGTCCGACATCCTATAAACGACATAATCCCCTCTTCGGTTTCGATAGCCGTAATACAACAGATCATTGCATTGTGCCACCGACAATTCTCCCACATAATCATCCGTCAACACCCTGTTTTTTTCCGGCATACCGTTTTGAAATACCTTTGAAAAAATTCGTTTTCCGTAACTATAAACGACCAATTTCCAGCCGCCTTCTACCTCAAATATCTGTCCCATTTTTCGCCCTCATTTCTATCTGCACTTTTGCCTGCTGCCGTATTCCGCTCTTACTATATTTACTATTTTATGAGCACTCTTTTGAAAAAAGAACATAGGATAGTATAGAACTACCAAAACGAGGAGAATCTATATGAAAACTTGCAAAAAATGTAACTGTGGCAACCGTATTATCAGCAACGCTGTACGGCAAACAAAGCCCGGCTGTATGGATGTCTGCACCACTCCTATCTGCGGCGATCCAAAATTGTTAAGTATTATGGCGCCACTTGTGTATGATGAGATCGGTGTCAATCTCTGTGCCACATTTGACTTAGATGTCGATGTGTCAACAGAATATCCATCTGCCTGCAGTGCCGTTGTGCAGGTGATCAATATCATCTATGGCTATGGCGAGAACGCTGTCGAAATCGAAGACATTGCCAAACGCCCAAATTGCCTGCGCATCACTCTGTCCAATCTGACGGTGCAGTTTGCGATCAAATTGTATGATGATCACTGCAATCTGCTCGACACTTTGTTCCGTACCGCTTTATATTTGCCTTCCAATGACGATGCTCCAACTTACAATGAAGATACCAATCCAACTTCCATTACTTTGGACATTTTCGCCCCTTACGGCACTTCCTACACTGCCGATGCGCAGAATCCTACTCGCATCATTAACCTGATCGGAATGGAAGAAAACTCCAATTTTGTTCGTCAGGGACTTAACCTTTTTGCCATTCCAAAATTGATCGATCTGGATACTGCCGAAGATGAGATTTCCATCGGTTTGACTTTGATCCTGCAAAGCTTGTACTTCTCCGGATACAATGTAACAAGCCAGGGCAAGATCAATGTGCCAAAAGGTACACTCGCATCCGATGAAAATAGCGGCTGCCTCGAATTTGTGTGCGGTGATCTTCTCGACTTACCGATCAAACCGCTTGATCTGAATCCACCAAAATGCGAAGGCTGCCTAAAAAAAGACTGTAACACCCAGAAAAGTTGTGGCGGCTGCATGAATGCTGCCTCTGTCTCCTCATCTTCACAAAATTCAGGATGCCAATGTGGCAATTCGACTGATACAACTTCTACCACTTCATCCTGCTGCCACAGAGACGAATCTTCCTGCGGCTGCGGAAAAATGATCTGATCTCAATTTTAATAACAATATTCTTTCAATATCTTCAGCCGTCACTTTTCGGAGTGGCGGCTTTCTCTCGTCCGTATCTTCAACTGTCACTTTTTAGCATGGCGGCTTTCTCTCTTCCACAAAATGCGACGACTTTGTTTGACATCTGGCAAAAACATGATTATACTGTAAAAAGTAATAAAATTTATCTGGGGAGCTGTGGCATTGCCATCTGCTGAGAGGGATTTGTTCCGACCCATATACCTGATCCGACTAATATCGGCGTAGGGAGATGGATTTGTATACAATAAGAAAACGGTATACTTCTCGATGATTAGACAACACCTTAGATGATTTTAGGGTGTTTTTTTATGTGAATTTTTACATAAGGAAACTACTCTGTGTCGTTTTATCGAGGTAAGTGATCGTAAAATGTTACCCCATGATCTATTACTGCGATTATGTGTTTTCGCACACCGAACACATAGATCGATATGCAAAAAAGCGTGTGCAGAAATGAGGTTATATGAATTACACAACACAAATGGATGCTGCGCGCAAAGGTATCAACACTCCGGAGATGGAAGCCGTAGCAAAAGAAGAACACATCGACAAAGAAGAACTTCGTGAATTAATTGCTGCAGGTCAGGTAATTATTCCGGCAAACAAAAATCACAAAAGCCTGAAACCAAACGGCATCGGCAGCCGTCTTCGCACGAAGATCAATGTAAATCTCGGTACTTCCAGAGACTGGACAGACCTTGATATGGAAATGGAAAAAGTCCGCAGCGCTGTTGATATGGGCGCAGAAGCGATCATGGATCTCAGCTCTTGTGGCGATACGCAGAAGTTCCGCCGCAAATTAACAAGCGAGTGTCCTGCAACGATCGGAACTGTTCCAATTTATGACGCTGTTGTTTACTATCACAAGGCACTGAAAGACATCACTGCCAAAGAGTGGATCGACATTGTTCGTATGCATGCAGAAGATGGTGTTGATTTCATGACCATTCATTGTGGTGTAAATAAGGAAACCGCTGCCCGTTTTAAGAGAAATAAACGCTTGATGAACATCGTATCTCGTGGTGGATCCATCATTTTTGCCTGGATGGAAATGACCGGTCAGGAAAATCCTTTCTATGAGTATTACGATGAAGTGTTAGATATTTGCCGTGAATATGATGTCACCATGAGTTTGGGAGACGCTTGTCGTCCGGGATGCCTCAAAGATGCTTCCGATATTTCTCAGATTCAGGAGCTCATCACCCTTGGCGAACTGACAACCCGTGCCTGGGAAAAAGATGTGCAGGTCATGATCGAAGGACCTGGCCATATGCCATTGGATCAGATCAAAGCAAATATGGACATTCAAAAGACCATCTGCAAGGGCGCACCATTCTATGTATTAGGACCTTTGGTAACCGACATAGCACCAGGTTATGACCATATTACCTCTGCGATCGGTGGTGCTATCGCTGCAACATATGGCGCATCCTTCTTATGTTATGTAACTCCTGCCGAGCATTTACGCCTGCCGGATCTGAATGATGTAAAAGAAGGTATTATCGCTTCCAAAATTGCTGCGCACGCTGCTGATATTGCAAAAGGACTTCCAGGCGCAAGAGACTGGGACGATGCAATGGGTGCCGCTCGTAAAGCTCTTGATTGGGAAAAGACTTTCGAGCTTTCTATCGATCCTGAAAAGGCTCGTGCATACCGTGAAGGTGCAAAACCGGAAAAAGAAGATACCTGCTCTATGTGCGGAAACTTCTGTGCTGTAAAAAATATGAACCGTATTTTAGATGGCGAAATTGTATCCATTTTTGATGAATAAACACAACTTCTTAATGGTGCACAATACATAATGAATGATTTTTAGAATCAGCAGGCATAGCGTACCTTGTGCTTTGCCCTACAAAAATCACTCAAAAAACTTACTTAGGAGGAATCATCTATGCATACAGCTTTGACAATCGCCGGATCAGATTCCAGCGGTGGAGCAGGAATCCAAGCAGATCTCAAAACAATGACTGCTTTTCATGTTTACGGCATGAGTGTCATTACCGCAGTTACAGCCCAAAACACTTGCGGTGTCAACGACTCTCTCGTTTTTCCTGCTTCCATCGTCTCTGCACAACTCGAAGCTGTATGCTGTGATATTCGTCCGGATGCGATCAAAATAGGAATGTTAGGAAATGGAGAAGTAGCCTCTGCAGTAGCAGAAATTTTACACTCCTATTCCGATATTCCTCTGGTGATCGATCCTGTTTTTGTCTCTACCAGCGGTAAAATGCTGTTAGATGAAAACGGTCGTAATGTGCTGCAAAACGAATTATTTCCTTTGTCAACTTTGATCACACCCAATATTCCTGAAAGCGAATATTTATCGGGAATGTCTATTCATACCACAAATGATATGGTATCTGTCGCCAAAATCCTTTACAATAAATTTCACTGCAATATCTTATTAAAAGGTGGTCACGCCGCAGATGCAGCAGATGATCTTCTATACAACGGCGCACCGGTCTGGTTTCCCGGCACTCGCATTGAATGCCATAATACACATGGCACAGGTTGTACACTTTCTTCTGCAATCGCATCAGGATTAGCCACCGGCAAGTCTTTGGAAGAAAGCATTTCTACAGCCAAAGAATATGTTCGCCAAGCCATGAGTACCGGACTTGACCTTGGAAAAGGCAACGGTCCTCTCAATCACATTCTTTAACTCGTAAGTATGCACCTAATCTTAGAAAAGGCAATCCTCCAGCACATCTCTCAATTCTTGATTTCATGATTGATCCTGAAAATATTTTTTCTACCAATCACATATATTAATCTGTACATACAAATCTTGTCCCTGAAAAGACAACGATTATTTCAATTCTATATTTTCATCTGCCAATTCGCGAATTTGCTCCCATTGATTTTGATTGCAAGCATCCGACACTGCATAAACATAGCAGCCCGCTTCTTTTGCAGACGAAACAGCGTACAACGCATCTTCAAATACAACCACCTTTTCCGGTTGTACCCCGTACAATTCACATACCTTTTGATAAATATCCCCGGTTCGTTTTCCCATTCCAAGCTGCTCGCTTGTATAAATATCAGAAAAACACTCCAACAACCCTAATCTCCTCATCGCATTTTCTGCACACATTTTATCCGAAGTCGTCAAAATGCAAAGTTTGTTACCTTCTGCTGCATGCAATTTTTTGATCAATTCTACGACTTCCTTCTTCCCCGGAATGGTGTCTCGATATGCATCCTCCATGCATTGAAACATCTCCCTCATAATCTCTTCGCAGGATAACGAAATACCCAGATCCTTAAAATACTGCGCTGACTCTTCCATCGTCATTGTTTCAATCGTATCTTCCAGATCATCCGGGGGTACAATGCCTTTCTTTTGCAAATAATTTCTCCCCAAATGCTCCCACTCTATCATCGAGTCCAAAATCGTCCCATCCATATCAAAAATATACAATGGCGCTTCCTTGATCTTCATCCTAATCTCCCTGTTTATTTTTGTAGCATCTTCGTTGTGATCTCCACAAGCTCCTTGGTTGCTTTTCCAGGATCCGGCTGTCCAAAGATAGCTGAAATTACAGAAACTCCGTCTATGCCTGTTCCCTGCAACTGCATGATATTGTCCTTATTGATGCCGCCGATAGCTACAACCGGAATATTTACCGTAGATGTAATCTCCTTTAACTCCTCAAAAGTCAAGGCAGTTGCATCTTCCTTCGTATCTGTATGAAAAACTGCACCTACACCAATATAATCAGCTCCCAGTTTCTCCGCCTGGATCGCCTCCTCCAGATTGCCGGCAGAAAGACCGATGATCTTATCTTTACCCAATATCTCTCTTGCCTTCTTAAATTCCATATCGCTCTGCCCAATATGTACACCATCCGCATCAATTTCCTTTGCAGCATAAATATCATCATTGATCACAAAAGGCACATGATACTTTTCTGCAATTTCCTTAATCTCCTTCGCCTCAGCAACCATTTCTTCATGAGAAAATTCTTTTTCACGCAACTGCAAAAAAGTTGCTCCATTTTGCAATACACTTTCCACCTGGTCCGTCAACTTTGCACCGTTCAACCAATATCTATCCGTAATTGCATATACCTTCAAATCTTCTGCTTTCATATACCTGTCCTTTCTGCTAGCCGCTGCCTGCACCTTCAAGCCTCGAACTCTCGTATAGCTGTCTTTTTTCTCTATTCTGCCAACAACACCTCTTCAATTTTTGCTCCTTTAGCAAATGTTTCTTGATCCATGTTGCTCATATAATCCATCAAATACATACGCAAAGAACCTGTGCCCGCATGCTCACTCTCTACCTTTTTCTGCGCAAGCTCACCCGCATATCCATAAGCACTGATGCAAACTGTAGCAGCTTCCAAAATATGCTCCGGATTTGCAGAAATAAACACACCAATCGCACTTGATAACATACAGCCTGTTCCTGTAACCCTTGACATCTGTGGATGTCCGTTACGGATCAAATATGCCCGCTCTCCATTTGCCACAATATCAATTGGACCACTGATAGCGATCACTGTATCCATTGCCTTACTCAATCTCATAGCGTACTGTGCAATGTCATATACCGTGTCTTCTGTAGCCAGATCCGCCTCTGCCGCATCCACCCCATTTGCACTCGAACTCTTATCGCCCACAAATTTAATCTCAGATACATTTCCTCTGATTATAGAAAAATGTATTTTTTCAATTAATTTCTCCAACACTTCATTACGATGCTTGGCAGCTCCTGCCCCTACCGGATCCAATACTACCGGATGATGAACTTTATTATTAATTAAACCGGTACGAAGCATACTTTCCGTAAAATATCCTCCGGTATTTCCCATATTGATTACACTTCCAGCACATGCGGATGCGATATCCTCCACTTCTTCGGGATCATCAGCCATTGTAGGTGATCCTCCACATGCCAGCGTCATATTTGCACAATCTGTTGCCGTAATATAATTAGAAATATTATGTACAACCGGTGCACATTTCTTAATGTTATCAAAAATTTCCTTACTCAATTCCATTGCTTTCATTTTATTATTTCCTTTCTTTATCGTGATCGTTCAAAAAATGAGCAAAACCAGCATTTTGCTCTGCAAGAATTGCTAAAGCAATTCTTTGCGGCATATCATCACATTATAAGCAGTTTCCTATATAGAAACAAAGTAGGCAAGCCCACTTTCCGCGTTACTGCTAGGTTGCTTATGCAATCCTCCTCTGTGCTGTGATCGCATCCTCGCGTAGCTTTTTTCTTTTATATAAAAGAAAAAAGCAGAAAAAGAATCATACCCAAGGTGGTATGCCCCTTCTTCTGCTTATCTGCAAAATCTTTGTTAACTATAGCATATATTTATGCATATATCAAAATACTATAATTCACTTTTACTGGCACCTTTTACTGGCACAATTTAGCTACGATCTGGTTAATATCCTTACCGTTTGCTTTTCCTTTTAACTCTGCCATTACTGCTTTCATGATCTGTCCTTTATTCTTAGTAGCCAAAACATCTGCAAACTTCGTTGTGAGTACTTCTTCAATCTCTTCCGGAGACATCATCTTAGGTGCATACTCCTTTATTACATCCAATCTTGCTTGATACTCTTCCCTCAAATCTATACGATCTGCAGGACAGCTATCTACCTGCTCCTGTGCGGTCTTCTCTTCTTTGATAATCGCACGATCTACCAACTCTTCCGGTATATCATCTCTTTTTCCTTCGTCAATAGCAAGCTTTTTCACAGCAGAGATCAAAGACGAAATCGTATCTTTTCTTGACTTATCTCTTGCTTTCATAGCTGCAACCATATCTTTTTGTAAAGTTTCAAATTTCATATTCAACAATCTTTTCTTATATATTTCCATTACGGTATTTAATATTAATAATACTCGTATTTGACTATTATTTCAAGGTTGTATTATACCCAAGTCCCCAAATATATTAGAACTAAGAGAAATTTAAAAATCATACTATATTTCGCTCTGCACCATCAGTGTCTCTATCTTTTTACAGACTTCTTTTTTCGTGGCTTTTCCTCTACTTTCTCAAGCACAACCCCGTCTTCCGTCTTTTTGATCATTGGCAGTTTCTGATACTCTAAGAAAAACTTAGGCTCAACACCAAATAAATCTGCTATGTCAAAAATCAGATCTAATGATATTTTTCTATTTACATTTGGAGCCTCAATAGCACCAATATGTTGTCTACTAACATTCAACTTCTCTGCCATTTCTTCCTGTGTCATCTTCATACGCTTGCGGCAATATGAAATCTGATATCCAATTTCTTGGTATCTGTCCCAATGTTCTTTATGCTCGTGTTCCATAATAATTCTCCAATCCGAAGCAAATTCTGCTTCTATTTTATCCTTATTTCGTCTTCAAAACATACTATAAGTCATACATATATCATTTGTTATATGTTAGACTACTGTATATTTTATTTTACCAAATAGGATAAAATATAACATACTTTGTAAAATTATCTTTGTTATTTGCATAACAACACAGCATAATTGATAGGAAATTTATTTTCGTAGAATAAGCAATTCATGGTGATTTACATTGTACATTTGCGTATGCATTTTTCTTCTTCGTGTGGTAATGGCATCCTTGCAGAGCATCTTTTATTGATAAGTAAAAAGAAGTATTCTATAAAATAAAAAAGCTTATAGTCAAAACTATAAGCTTTTCTCTTCGTGAGACACGGGGGATTCGAACCCCCGACAACTTGATTAAAAGTCAAGTGCTCTACCAACTGAGCTAGTATCCCATCCGTCTTTATAAAAGACGAATGCCCAGAACCGGAATCGAACCAGTGACACGCGGATTTTC
>JALEPA010000156.1 GCA_022766515.1 Lachnospiraceae bacterium
GCAAATTTTGCTACTGCATTTGGTGTGAAAGACACGGTATATGTACCATCTTTGTCGATAGTAGCATCTGTACAATCTTTTCCGCCAATCTCCCAGTGATCTTCACCTGCTCCACCATTGAAGCAAAGACCGGCCTGTACACTTGACTTACCAGCTGCCTTAAGTGCGTCTGCTACATTAGATGCTGTAAATGTTACCTCTACAGCATAGTAAGAAGCACCTGCCATAGATGCTGGATATGCCCAGTTACCCCACTCGTTACCAATCTGGATACGGCAGTCACCATTGCCGTTACCACCATTATATGTCCACTGGTCATCTGTGAGGTTCAGTTCAACATCCTCGCCAACCGTGATTGTGTCAACGACTGGAGTATACTCAACACTTACATCAGAGAACTTAATTACATTCTTGATGTTGTTATCCTCATTTGTAACTGTGCTGTCAAGATCTGGAATGCGTACTGCGAAGAACTCGGCAAATTTTGCTACTGCATTTGGTGTGAAAGACACGGTATATGTACCATCTTTGTCGATAGTAGCATCTGTACAATCTTTTCCGCCAATCTCCCAGTGATCTTCACCTGCTCCACCATTGAAGCAAAGACCAGCCTGTACACTTGACTTACCAGCTGCCTTAAGTGCGTCTGCTACATTAGATGCTGTAAATGTTACCTTTACAGCAGTATAAGAAGCGCCAGCCATAGATGCTGGATATGTCCAGTTGCCCCACTCGTTACCAATCTGGATACGGCAGTCACCATTGCCGTTACCACCATTATATGTCCACTGGTCATCTGTGAGGTTAAGGGTGATGTCATCGCCTGTAACAGGGATTTCTTTTGTTGCTGGTGCAGTTGTTTCATCATCAGCCTTAACAGATGCGAAATTCACATTTCCTGCTAAGCCTAATACCATAGCACCAGTCAGAACCCATGACAAAAGTTTTTTTGTCTGTTTTCTCATCGTTTCTCCTCCTCTTTTTATTATTGAGTCACCGTATATAACCGAAAAACTGTATGTAAATTTTGAACTAAAGAGCTATGAAACGAAAAAATCATTTCAATTCTCCAGTAAATTTGCGCCAGCTTTCCACTTATATACATAAAATTTTACATCAACCATCATACCACGCTATTCAAGAAAAATCAATTGTATTTCCGCTTTTTTACTATAATTCGTGACTATTTTTGCCGATTTATAGTAAGAATTTTAGAACTGTAAAAATACAGCAATTATTTTTACTGCAATACATTCTACTGTGTTCAAAACATTTATATATTTATCACATTACATTTGTTGTACAATCTCATCTTTCACTTCTTTTAAATGCTCATCAGTAATGCCAAAATTTAACCCTTTGTAGTTCCATGCGGCATGTCCGATCTGCAATTTAGCAAAAGCCTCGTGAATGTTGTGATACCACTGCAAAGTGTCAGAAGGCTCCGCCCGGTCGATCACACCATATTCACCGCAGTACAGCGAAACATTGCGCTCTTCGGCAACAGCCACCGCTTCTGCAAACAATTTTTCAAAGAAGTGACTATCAAGCGGCTGGTCATCATCTGGTATGTTCTCCAAAATAATCTCATTATCCGGCAGATAATTGCGCGTCAGCGTTTTGATCCCGGCATTGCTCTGTGCAAAAGGCACTTTGAGATCATGTGGCATACCATTCAGCCACCATGCGCCCTGATGTGTAAAGATCAACGGCTCGTAGCAGTGAAAATTATAGACGATATTTTCATCAGCCGGTTCAGCCAGATCCTTGACGGCAAGAACACAGTTATTCCAGTAACCGACTATCAATATTTTTGTCGTAGGCGCAAACGCCCTGATCCGCCTTATACAGTTCTGTGAGATCTCGTTCCACGCACCCATTGTCTTCTCGTCAGTCACTTCGTTTAACAATTCAAACGCAACGGCATCTACATAATGCGCATATCGCTTGGCAATTTCCTCCCACAGGCAGTAAAATTGTTCCTGATACTTCTTATTATAGAAGAATCCCGTCTCCTGCTCGTCCTTGTCAAAGGAATAGCCCACCGTCTTGTGCAGATCCAAAATAAGATTCAAATGATATTTTTCGCACCAATCCAGTGCCCGCTGAATGTAGGTAAATCCCTGTGGGATCCATTCTCCGTCTTCTGTCTGCAAAATATTGTAGTCGATCGGCAATCGCAGATGATCCACACCCCAATCCGCAAGCGTCGCTATGTCCTTCTCCTCTATAAAATGCTCCAAATGTTCGTGACTATAATCGCACTGCGACAGCCATCCACCCAAATTTACGCCTTTTGTATAACCATTCCATATTTTCATAAGGTTCAACCTCCCTTTTAAATATAGTAGAAATCATTTTTCTATGATCACAGCCTTATCATAGTTTTTTTCTTTGCTATGTGATACAATAAAACCGATATAAATATTATAAAGCCGATATATTTCACAAAAATCCTAAGATATGGGGGAGTACAAATGAGCGTAAAACGAGAATTACAGCATTTACTATTTCAACAACAGCAAGAAGACTATTCCCACATTTCTATTGAAGAAGAATTTGCCTTTTACCGTGATATTGCACAAGGAAATACTGCTGTTTTGGAGGGAAATATTACCAGCGAGCCTACGGAACATATGGGAGTGCTCTCCAAAGATGCCTTGCAGAACACAAAGTATCATCTTGTGATCCTGGTCGCAATGATCACCCGCTTTTGCATTGAAGGCGGTCTGGAGCCGGAGCGGGCATACACCCTCAGTGACCTATTTATCCGCAAGATCGATGCCTGTCAAAAAGCAGAAGAATTGATGCCGCTCAAAGTCGCTGTGGTTACAGAATTTACCAATACCATGCATGAACTCAAAGATGGCACAAATGTTTCCTATCATGTCAAACACGCTATCGAATTTATCACGCAAAATATTTCACGGACAATATCCAGCCAAGATGTGGCAGATGCTGTAGGTGTACACCGTGATTATTTGTCCAAATTATTTCATAAAGAGACCGGCTATTCTCTGCAGCAGTATATTCTTCACAAAAAATGTGAAGTTTCTTGTTATTTACTAAGAAACAGTTCGATCAGCTGCACAGAAATCAGCTCTTTTCTAGGATTCGCTTCCTGCAGTCATTTCATTCGCTGCTTTCGGCGGGAATACGGAATCACGCCCGGTATGTATCGTACAAAGCAAGAATGGATATGATCATTAGTGGGTGCTTTTGCCCATTGCATTAGGAAAGCGAGGTTATTATGAACGAACTGTATGGTAACATTTGTGAGGAAGGTGATGTGTCAAGGCAGATACACGCCTCCATGACTTTGAATGAATGGTACGCTGTCTGGATACAGCACTACAAGGTCGGCTATGTCAAGCCTTCCACACTCCAAAATTATTCTTCTATTTATCACAATCAGATCAAGAAACGCATTGGATCTCTACCCTTGCAAGCGATTCAGCCTCTGCACATTCATCATGTGTATCGTGATCTGGAATATGCTCATCTCTCTGCTAAGTACCAGCATTGTGTTCATGCTATTTTGTCCAATATGTTGGAAACGGCATTGCAAAACGATCTTATTTCTAAAAATCCTTGTCATCGAATGAAAATATCGTCTTTGCCGCCAAAACACGAACACATCCTTTCCATTGAGGAGCATACGGCTCTGTTGCATGCTTTGCTCCAACCGGAACATCAAAGCATCGCACCTCCGTTGCTCACGCTGCTTGGTACAGGGCTGCGCGTCGGTGAACTGCTTGCTCTGACTTGGGAGAATGTCGATCTGAACACAAGGCATATTTATATAGAAAAAACGCTGGTCTATCTTTGGGATCCGTCAAAAAACAGTTATGCATTTTCTTTTCAAACGCCAAAGACTTCCTCCGGCAGACGAGTTGTCCCGATCTCTCCCTCGGTCGCAGAGGCATTGGGGTCGCAAAAATGCTATATTGCGCATTTGAAACAGGACACACAAAAATGGAATCCTTTGCCCGGATTTGAAAATTTGGTGTTTCCTAACAGTCACGGTCGACCACAGCAACGGCGTGACATACAACGGTCGCTTGACCGGGTAGTCGCTACATTGAACGAACAGCGACTGCAGGCAAGTCACCCTCTTCCAGCCATTCCGCACATTCATCCGCACACATTGCGACACAGCTTTGCGACACGGTGCTTTGAAGCGGAGATCCAACCCAAAATCGTTCAAACGCTTGTAGGGCATAGCAGTATCCAGATCACAATGGACTTGTATACGCATGTTTCCTTGGAGGCTTGCCAAAAAAGCATGCAGAAATTGGAACAATTTGGCATCTAATCTTGACCGTTCCTTCTCTTATCTATTTTTTGTTTCATAGCTCTTTAGTTCAAAATTTACATTCAACTTTTCGGTTGTATACGGTGACTCAATAATAAAAAGAGGAGGAGAAACGATGAGAAAACAGACAAAAAAACTTTTGTCATGGGTTCTGACTGGTGCTATGGTATTAGGCTTAGCAGGAAATGTAAATTTCGCATCTGTTAAGGCTGATGAGGAAACAACTGCACCAGCAACAAAAGAAATCCCTGTTACAGGCGATGACGTCACCCTTAATCTGACAGCTGATCAGTGGACATATGGTGCCGATAGTGACTGCCGTATCCAGATCGGTAACGAGTGGGGTAAATGGGCATATCCGGCATCTATGGCTGGTGCTTCTTATACTGCTGTAAAGGTAACATTTACAGCATCTAATGTAGAAGCAGCACTTAAAGCAGCAGGAAAAGAGAGCGTACAGGCAGGTCTTTGCTTCAATGGTGGAGCAGGTGAAGATCACTGGAGCATTGGTGGAGCAGATTGTACAGATGCTACTATCGACAAAGATGGTACATATACAGTATCTTTCACACCAAATGCAATCGCAAAATTTGCTGAGTTCTTCGCAGTACGCGTTCCAGATCTCGACAGCACAGTTACAAAGGTAGATGGAAATTCTACAAATGTAATTGCATTCTCTGATGTTAAGGTTGAGTATACTCCAGTCGTTGACACAATCACAGTTGGAGAGGATGTTGAGTTGAACCTCACAGACGATCAGTGGACATATGGTGCCGATAGTGACTGCCGTATCCAGATCGGTAACACATGGGGTAAATGGGCATATCCAGCATCTATGGCAGGTGCTTCTTACTATGATGTAGAGGTAACATTTACAGCATCTAATGTAGCAGAAGCACTTAAAGCAGCTGGTAAGTCAAGTGTACAGGCTGGTCTTTGCTTCAATGGTGGAGCAGGTGAAGATCACTGGAGCATTGGTGGAGCAGATTGTAAAGATGCTACTATCGACAAAGATGGTACATATACAGTATCTTTCGCACCAAATGCAGTAGCAAAATTTGCTGATTTCTTCGCAGTACGCGTTCCAGATCTTGACAAAACAGTTACAAAGGTAGATGGAAATTCTACAAATGTAATCAAGTTCTCTGATGTTAAGGTGAAATACACACCTGTAATCATTAAAGATGATCCAGTAGATCCAACTCCAACTCCAACAGCTGGTCCTGCAACAGATGCAGCAGCTTATGTTGATGAAGAACTTTGGGCTACAAAGGGTATCCATGCATACATTGCATACCAGATGGATGGTACATGGGATTATCGTAACGGATACAATCCAACATTGATCAACAGCAAGACAGAGGATGAGGGAAGAACTTATAACTTCATCAAGGCTGGCGGAAAAGAAGTTAGCGCTGATGATGTTAAGGTTAAGGATGTTCTTCTTACAAGAGATGGCGAGTACACAGTATCTATTAGCGGTGTAGATTTGTCTGCATCTTCTAAGTACAACTTGTTATCTATCTCTACTGACTTGAACAGTGAAGTTTACAGCGGTGTAGAAGTTAGCAACATTTCTTACAAGGTTGATGGTGAAGATGCTGTTGATCCGGCTGACGGAACTGCAACAGGTTTGAAGGCAACTCAGAAGGGTGACGAGCAGTACTACTACTATCCATTGATTAACAAGTGGGCAAAAGACGATGACTTCGGTCCATTGTATGAGCTTACTCAGGATGAGAAAGTAGCTGTTCCGGAAGAGAGCATGGAGATCACATTTACAGTAACCGGTCTTAAGCAGGCTCTTACAGATCTCAAAGATGGTAACTATGTAGATCCAGTAACAGACGACAAGGTTAAGAACGACAACATTACTCAGGATGATATTGATGCATCTAAGGGTGATGTTACTCCAGTACAGCCAGATAAACCTTCTACACCAACAGTTAAACCTTCTACACAGCCAACAGTTAAACCTTCTGTAGCACCTACGAAGGCACCTACAAAGGCACCTACAAAGGCACCAACTAAGGCTCCGGTAACAAAGAAGGATCCTAAGAAGGGCGCTAAGGTTACATCCGGTAAACTTGTTTACAAGGTAACTAAGGTTGCAACAGCTAAGAAGGCTGGTACATTATCTGTAGTATCTTTGTCTAAGTCAGGTAAGAAGGCTGCTAAGCTTTCTATCCCAGCAACAGCTAAGATCAACGGTAAGACATACAAGGTAACAAGCCTTGGAAAGAACGCTTTGAAGGGTGCTAAGGCATCTAGCATCGCACTTGGAAAGAACATCAAGTCTATCCCTGCAGGCGCATTTGCAAACTGCAAGAAGTTAAAGACTTTGACAGTTAAGGCTAAATTAACTAAGGTTGCTAAGAAGGCATTCAAGGGATGCAAGAAGACAATCAAGGTTAAGGGCGCTTCTAAGAAGATCAACAAAGCTAATGTTAAGAAGCTCAAGAAGAG
>JALEPA010000009.1 GCA_022766515.1 Lachnospiraceae bacterium
AGTTCTCCGGTATCTATCTTAAATCCCAGTCGCTCCATGTTATTGTCTTCCATATGCTGCCTCCATCCTGCGTGTCATCCGCTGCCGTACCTATTGTAATTTACCCAATATATAAAGGCTAGTATACGATTTTTTCCACAGAAAATCAAGATATACCAGCCTTATTTCTATTCACAGTCGATTGCCATCAGTTTCTCCATCAACTGATCAAATTGCTCATCTGTCAACTGTTGTTCCTCATAGGAATCCGTGATCAACTCCTCTAATTCATCCCATACATACTCGCTTGTGCCTTTCTTCAAGCGATCCAATTCTTTGTCCCATTTTTTGTACATATAACCCTCCATTCCGCAGTTGCTTTTCCATGCTGTATCATGCATTTGAGGTGATACTGCCGTTTCTATACAAGTTCCGGTGCATACACCGGATTTTTCTCACTCCAGTATTGTACCAAAGATTGCAATGAGAGACAATTTTTTGTCTTATTTTTTGACCGTTGCACCCGGTTCTTTCCTTTCGGATGGAATGTCACCTCATAACATCCTGTATTTTCCGTCAAAAGTGGATCTTCGATCGCAAAGGTCATGATCGGTTCCCAGCTATCTTGTTTGGGTAGCCGCTCCAAAAACCAAGTGACATCCAGCGGACGGATCATCGTCATGCATACCTGTTCCCGATCATAGCCCTCCGCCTGAATATTTTCCGGCAATGTCCAAGTTTCATCCAACCGCGCCAACAATCGCTCTGTCTCCGGAGCCTGTCTGACAATATCCTCTGTGATCCTGCGGCATAACGCCCGGTAACTGTGCTCTCCCAGCAAAGGATCCAAGATCAGCTCTGTAAATTCTACAGCAACTTCTTCCCCCTGTTCCCACAGATACGCTGTCATGCCCACCGGCTCTTGTTCGCACCAAGCAGTCAACACTTCTCCTTCGTAAGTGTGCATCCATGCATCCTGTAAGCGCAGATAAGCAGCATTATGAGGAATATACATTCCTTTCCGCTGCCCGTCGATCCAACGCTCCAGCAATGTCATCTGCGTCTCCGACAATTCCGACAAGGACTGCACTCGGATCTTTTTGGCTGTCTTCCCAGCAGTAAGACACTCCTCTTCCTTTCTCATAGGCAGCGGTACCGTCATCTGGTCTGCCTGTGCAACCGGAACAAAATCATAAGGCGTATAGATCGCTGTTGCTGCGGGCATCAGATAAGTAAACGGCTCTCCCTGCGCGCGCAGTCTATGTAATGCTTCCAAGAGCAGTTCTCTCATATATCCTTTTCCTCGGTCTTTTTCCTCCGTACAAACCCCTACAATGTAATGCAACAGATAACTTTCATCCTGTATCTGCACGGTATAGGGATTCATATGCAGCATGGAAACGACTGTGTGTTTCTTATGGTCGGATGACAAAAGGAGCACCTGGTTGTGTAACCAAGTGCTCTGCATATACAATTCCACAAATTCCGGGCGATCCAAAAATACTCTCTGCCACAGATCACTACAGCCAGCCTTCCATTCCGACTTATCGCTGTTTTGATCCAAATAAAACATGGGTAATGATTGCATTTTTATTTCCTCTTTGTCCTTATTCTCTGCCTTCATACAAGTCTTCCACCAATTTCACTGTACGCTCTGTGGACTTACCGTCTAAGCTTCCCAGGAAAAAGCGCTTGAAATTCGTCAGATCTCTTGGTGTCTCACCTTCCTGCAAGATGCGGTCAACTGATCCCACCAACTGCTGCCAAGTGTCCACGATCTCGCCCGGTGCAAACAGTCCAATATCAAAGTACAGATCTCTGTCCTTCAAATATTCCTCCAGATCAAAAGCATAAAACAACATTGGGATGTCCAACAACGCTGCCTCAAAAATGCTGGAACTGTAATCAGTCACCAACACATCCGTAACAAGCAACAGATCGTTGATATTTTCCTTACCTGTCAGATCATAGATCTTCTCTTCGTAAGCCGGAGCGATCTCCGGTCTGGAATGTACAAACGGATGGTGTTTTACCACTAACACTACATCTTCCGGAAGCTGATCGACAATCTCCGCAGCCGGGAACTTTTCATGCGGATAATATGCTGTCGTATTGCCATCTCCTCGGAAAGTTGGCGCAAACAGCACAACTTTTTTGCCCTTCCAGCCGGGATATTTTGCATAAATCTCTTCCCGTTTTTTGCTTTTATAGGCTTCATCAAAAAAGATGTCCGTTCTTGGAATACCGATCGGCTTGACCTTTCTCTGTTCTATTCCAAATGCCTCGCTGTAAAATGGTACCATTCCCTCACTGCTGACGATCGCTGCACTATAGCTTCTGTGATTTCGCGTTCTCTGTGGCAGTCTGGTGATATCAAGTTCTGACAACCCAAACAATTTGAATGCTCCACAGGCATGCCACAACTGCAGGATCTTTGTATCTTCACGCATATGTAATGCATGGATTTGCGGAACAAAATCTTCCAAAATAACGACTCTGCTCTTCGCCATCAGTTCAGCACATTCCCGCAACTCTTTGAATGTCAAGTGGCGTACCGAACGATCCTTCAAAAACTCCCGAAAAGTATACCCGCCTTTCTTCTGTAAAGCACTGCGAACTCGGTCCAAATTGCCACCCGCATCTAACGGGCGTTCCGAAAGGAATAAAATTCCCTCCGTTTTTGGATATTTTTTGCAGTATTTTTCATATTTTTTCTTAAAATAATTCGTCTTATATTCACGAATACTATAGCCATATCCACAATTAGACTTGACTAAATTATGCGTATGCAAAAACACTGCCCGTTTGCCGGTCGTGCCCTCCGGTGCCATCAAAGTTCCAATGCCTTTGGTTGCCAGCCATCCGTTAATCAGCAAGGCTGGAAGTAGGAGAGTAAACGCAGTATAAACTACAGCATTAACGAATCGATCGCAAAGATCATTGCTGGGTTCCACATAACTGGTGGCATCCGTAATATCATAATCAATAGGAATGGATGTCCATTCCAGATCAGGTGTCAGGTACAGTACTTCTACTCGAAACGGTTGCTCGGGATGCTCATCGACATAGTCCATAAACAAACTATCCAGCAGCACTTCCAGCTTACCACCAAAAGCCATTCCCCGCTTCTGTGCTGACACACATCCCACATGGATCGGATATAATCGTTCTCTCACTCCGTTTTCTTCATCTCTCAATATCCGCAGAATCATATGCATCTGCTTCGTTTTGTTACTCCATTCTCGTATATGTCCATATATTTCAAAAAGGAAAACACGATTTTCTCCTCTTTTACGAACCAGACGACCTACTTCCATCGTGACCGTGCATGGCGTTTCCGTTGTGATCTGCATTGATCA
>JALEPA010000011.1 GCA_022766515.1 Lachnospiraceae bacterium
TCTTTTTTTATCAAAAGCAGGATCGAAAGGCGGTTGTTGGAACTGCCTTTCTTTTGATCGTAATGGCACTGGTGGTTCTGGTATGCGCCAAAGAATTTGAAGCGGGAGCGATGGACTTTTTCAATCAGATCATAGCCAACTGCAATTATATTACCGGATTGTCTCTGGAATACTTTGTTGTCCCGGATGTCTCGAACATGGAGCTTTCTTACTACCTGTTTTATGAGACCTTTGCGGTGGGGATCGGATTGTATTTAGGATATGCGATCGTTCGCAAGCATTGGGTTCCGGTATTGGTAGTTTGGCTTCCGGTAATTTTTGCGGCGGTCTTTTTGGAAATGAACATTGCAGTGGCAGCAGGCTGCATGGCATTTATTTCGATCGTGGGATGCTTTGCTTACAGTCACATGCAGGTGCGCGAGGAAAAAGTGTATCTCATCGGACTTTGTGGCTTGGTTGCGGCTGTGGTGCTGATCACCTACGCATCGTTAGGAGGTGCCTGGTATCAGCCAAATGACAGGATTGCACAGTTGAAGGAGAGTGTGACCGATAAAGTACATACCGCAAAATACGGACAAAGGGATCTTCCGGAGGGAGATATTGCGCAAGGAATTCATGGGGACGATGGGGAACGCCTGACGGTGACTTCCGAAAAGAGTGGGAAGTTGTATTTGAAAGGGTTTGTCGGCAGTGTATTTCAGAATGGAAAGTGGAAACTGTTAGATGGCAAAGAATATGGCAAACGCTATGAAGGAATGTTTCAGCAATACCAAAAAGAAGGCTTTCATCCGCTTGCACAGCTTGCAGGCTATGATGCAGTGACGGAAGGCACGGCGGAAGAAAAGATCACCTATGAGAAATCATCTGTCACAGTGAAGAATACGAACGCTTATCAACGATATGTTTATGTGCCGTACGGAGCGGACTTTAAGAGTTTGTCTGCGTTGCAGATCTTTCATCAGGATCTGAACCTGATGAATCCTTTGTTAGATACTTCGGTGCAGGTGGAAAATACCTATGAGGTGGATGTGACGAAGCAAGATGAGATCCTGGGTTATACAGGAGCAGGATGGCTGGATCGTGCTGCGGCAGACGGAGAGCAGAGCAGCTATCGTGATATTGAGAAGGATTATCGTAAGTTTGTTTACGCTTATTATACGGAATTGACGGAACAGCAGAAAGAGCGTGTGGCAGGAATGATTCCTAAGCAGGCACAGAATATTTTGGCATTTACGGATGGGCTGCGTAAAAATCTCAAACAAACCGGACAACAACAAAACTGGGATGCCCTTCGTTATGCAACGGAAGCAGTGTTGGCATTCCGCAGTAGTGGAATCCCGGCACGATATGTGGAGGGATATGAGGCGGTGACCGGTGAGGAGCCGACTCCTACAGGCAAATATGTGGCACTGGTGACAGGACAGAATGCGCATGCATGGGCAGAAATCTATAAGGATGGTGTTGGATGGATTCCAGTCGATGTGACACCGGGACATTATGAAAACCTGACGCAAAAGAAGTCAAACAGCCCGGAGCAGGTAGAGAAGAAGCAAACGAACACGAGCCAAAAGGTTGTGCAAAAGAAGCAGAAGGACAAAGAGGAGCAAAAGGATGTTCCAAAACAGTTCTCATTGCGGTGGATCGCATGGTTACTTTTGGCGGTAGTGGTAATGGTTTTGGTACTTGGCTGCCTTGTGATCCTTGGGCGTAGAAAATGGATTGAAAATCAGCGGCGCAAACAACTGCAATCGCCGGACAGCGAACAGGTATTTTTGGCGATCGTGGCATATATGGCAGAGTTGTTACCATATTGTGGAATAGAGGAAGAACAGATGCCATCTACTGTCAGAGAGCTGCTGCAGACCTATTGGTATGCACCGAAAGGAAGCCTGCAGATTACCATAACGGAAATCGTGATGATCGCAAAATATGCAGAGGAGACACAGAAAAGCCTTTGGGAACAGGCAAACCGCAGAGAAAAACTAAAATTACGGTATTGGCTGTGTATGGAATTTCCGTTTGCAGTGCTTCTCTTTAGTTAGACATTTTGTTTAATCCTAATCGTAAAAAACGGCAGAGGTAGTTGATATAGTTTACAGAGAAGAAGTTCAAGATAAAAAAGAACTTCTTCTTTTTTCGTTATTCTAAAAAAGATATTGAACTTTTTTTGGCAAAGTGTTATAGTAATACAACAACAATGAAAAGAAATTGAACTTTTGAACTTTGGTTTTGAACTTTTTGTGGATTTTGGAATGGAGGATGCATATGCAGGAGACATTTTCAGACCGTTTGAAAAAGGCGATGAAGCTCCGGGGATTAAAGCAGGTAGACTTAGTTCGCGGAGCCAGTGATAAACAGATCAAGATGGGCAAGAGCCATGTCAGCCAGTATGTTAATGGAAAGACGATACCAAGGGCAGAGATCCTACAGTTGTTGGCGGATCTTTTACAGGTGTCCGAAGAATGGCTTTTGTATGGAGAAGAAACAAAGAAAGAGGAAATGCTTTCGACAGATCTGCATGTTGGAGGAGAAGAGACCGCGAAGCAGGGAGAGCAGTCGGAAGAGCAAGAGAAAGGAAGGCAGCAGACGATGCGTGAATTTAAGAAATCAAGTAAATTGGATAATGTGTTATATGATGTAAGAGGTCCGGTCGTGGATGAGGCGACCCGTATGGAAGAAGCAGGAACCCAGGTGTTAAAATTGAACATCGGTAATCCTGCACCATTTGGGTTCCGTGCGCCGGACGAAGTGATCTATGATATGAGCAGACAGCTGGCAGACTGCGAGGGATATTCTCCTGCAAAGGGAATGTTTTCCGCAAGAAAGGCAATTATGCAGTATGCGCAGTTGAAACATATTCCGAATGTGGCAATGGAAGATATTTATACCGGAAATGGTGTCAGTGAATTGATCAATTTGAGTATGTCTGCACTGTTGGATGCAGGAGATGAGGTGTTAGTACCTTCTCCGGATTATCCTCTGTGGACTGCTTGTGTCAATCTGGGTGGCGGAAAGGCAGTTCATTATGTCTGTGATGAAGAGTCTGACTGGTATCCGGATATCGAAGATATGCGCAAAAAGATCAATGCCAACACAAAGGCGATCGTTATTATCAACCCAAACAACCCAACGGGTGCGCTGTATCCAAGAGAGGTACTGCAGCAGATCGTGGATGTGGCAAGAGAACATCAGCTGATCATTTTCTCCGATGAGATCTATGATCGACTGGTCATGGATGATGAGGAACATATTTCCATTGCATCGTTAGCACCGGATCTGTTCTGTGTTACCTTTAGCGGTTTGTCCAAGTCTCATATGATCGCAGGATTCCGTGTGGGCTGGATGATCTTGAGCGGTAATAAAAATATGGCAAAAGATTATATTCTTGGTCTGAACATGTTGAGCAATATGCGTCTGTGTTCTAACACACCTGCACAGTCGATCGTACAGACGGCATTGGGCGGACATCAGAGCGTTAGAAATTACATTGTGCCGGGCGGACGCATTTATGAGCAGAGAGAATATATTTACAAGGCGTTAAATGACATACCGGGCATCAGTGTTGTGAAGCCGAAAGCAGCGTTTTACATTTTCCCTAAGATCGATGTCAAAAAGTTCAATATTGTGGACGATGAAAAATTTGCGCTGGATCTGCTACATGACAAAAAGATCCTGTTGGTACATGGTGGAGCGTTTAACTGGGAACAGCCGGATCATTTCCGTGTGGTATACCTGCCTCGTATTGAAGTTTTGGAAGAATCGATCGGCAAACTGACGGACTTTTTCAGCTATTATAAGCAGAGATAAAAAGGGTGAGTGCAGTGCGTGTTTCCTGTGAATAGATTTCGCTGACGCGAAATCTATATCATATAGGGCTTATGAAACCCTTCAAAAAA
>JALEPA010000173.1 GCA_022766515.1 Lachnospiraceae bacterium
TATCATCTGTCTGTAGAGGGACCGGACGGAACGATTACGGAATATACCGAGTTGGATCTGAAAAGCTTTTTTGAACAGTCCGGGCAGGAACGGTCACTGTATTTTACCGACCGTAAGGAAGCAAAACGGTGTATCCGCAAATTCCGTAAGGCAATGGAATTAGGTGGCGGAAAAACACAGGAGGAACAGATCCGACTGATCAAACAGCCACAGGCATCCTTTGTATTGATGGAACAAAATTCCGGAAAAGTACGTGCGATCGTGGGCGGTCGAGGCGACAAAACAGCAAACCGTACCTTGAACCGTGCGACAGCTTCTGTGCGTCAGCCGGGATCAACATTCAAAACACTTGCGGCATACTTGCCGGCGTTAGACAGTTGTGGAATGACCTTGGCATCCGTAGAAGACGATGCGCCGTATCGATACCCAAATACGAATACCAAAGTGAAAAATTGGAATGACCAGTATCAGGGATTAACGACTTTACGCGATGGTATTGTCAATTCCATGAATATTGTGACGGTAAAAACATTTGAAGAAGTCACACCGCAGACGGGATTTGACTATCTGCTCAGCCTCAAGTTTTCTACACTTGTGGAAGAAAGAGAAAATGAAAATGGGCAGGTGTACACGGATATTCAGCTGCCAACTGCGTTAGGCGGTTTGACGGATGGCGTGACCAATCTGGAGTTGACCTCAGCGTATGCCAGCATTGCATCCGGTGGAGAATACCATGAACCGATCTTTTATACGAAGATCATCGATGCAGATGGAAATGTTTTGTTGGAAAATACAGCAGATTCTACAAGAGTCATGAAGAAAACGACTGCTTGGCTTTTGACCGATGCATTGCGGGAAGTGATTACAAAGGGAACAGGAAAAGCAGCTGCATTGGAAGATTCTTCGATCGCAGTAGCAGGAAAGACAGGTACGGCGACCGGTAATAGTGACTATTGGTTTGAAGGATTTACACCGTACTATACGGCAGGCATCTGGACCGGTTATGATAGCGAACTGTCACAGACCGATGACAGTTATCATAAAAAGATGTGGAAAAAAATTATGGATCAGGTGCATAAAAAGAAGAAGAGCAAGGCGAAGACTTTTGACAAGCCGAATGGCATCGTGACAGAAATGATCTGCACCAAATGCGGAAAACTTGCGGTGACCGGATTGTGTGATGAGGCAAAGGGTGGCTCTACGATCCGTAAAGAATATTTTGCCAAGGGAACCGAACCGACCGAAAAATGCGATTGTCATATAAAATATCGTATTTGCAGGGCTTCGGGCAAGCCGGCAACGGAAGCGTGTCCGGAAGCAGGCTGCTATTATGAAGTCTACTTGAAGAAACAGGAGACGGATACAACGGCAGACACAGCGAATGTGATCCCACAGGGATTTGATCAGAGCTGTACGGTTCATGCAAATTGACCACGACAGAGAAAAGAAACATTGGTAGTGAAAGTAATTAGGAAGGCAGGAGACTCATGCATCGTTTTTTACCGGCAATAGGGTTTTATCATCCGTTGTGTAAACAGGATGTCGATCAACTGTTGGGCTACATTATGAATGAGCCCGATCTGCGGAAGGAAACTTCCCTGGGAAAAACAATGGGAAATTATGTGGAGATCAGTAAGGATCTTGGCCATAATATCGGGATCACGATACGCGGTCAATATGATAAATTGGGATTCTTTCATATTGAGCATTATTTTCCGTATTGCAAATGCGGCGTTTACACGGCGACCGAAGATATTGTTGTCAACAAGAGAGTCGATACCGATGCGTATACAGCAATGTGTGACGACATCCGTTTAGGGGTTTCCATGATCTTTTACCTGCAAAACGCAGTGGACTATCTGGCAATCCATGCGGCAGATAACACACCACGCAAGGCAAAACTCTCTTTATCGGGATTGTCTCTGCAGGGAACGATCCTGTTGGGCGTTGCGCATACGGACGAATTTATCAAGAAAAAGAACTATGAAAAAAGGATCCGCAAACAGTTGATGATGCAGGCAAAAGAAGGAGATCAGGATGCGATCGACAGTTTAATGGTCGATGACATGGATCTGAATGAACGCATTATGCAGCGGAGCAAAAGAGAGGATCTGTACAGCATTGTGGACACCAGTTTCATTCCGTATGGATCGGAGTCGGATAATTATCTGGTCATCGGAACGATCGTTACCTGGACAGTGGTTACCAATCAATATACGCATGAAGATGTGTATCATTTGCTGTTGAATTGTAATGACATTGTGATCGCTGTCAGCATTAACTGCAAAGACCTGTCAGGAAGTCCGGGGATTGGATGTCGTTTTAAGGGCGTGATCTGGATGCAGGGTTTTGTGGATTTTCAAAGTATGAAAGAATAAATCGGAAGGGCAGTGAGCCCTTTTGACACTATAATCTTTTTTCGATATAATAGGCATATTAGTGTGTCCACCGGGCTGTGGTTTGGTGGATCTGGAATGAAAAAGAAAGGAACACTTGTCTTTTACAGATGAGTTGTCATGGAGGAATCATGAGTAAAATTGCGGTAATCACAGATAGCAATAGCGGAATCACACAAGAGCAGGCAAAGGAATATGGCGTTCAAGTGATTTCCATGCCCTTTTTGATCGAGGGAGAAACTTATTATGAAGATAAAACATTGACGCAGGAACAATTTTATCAGAGATTGCAGGAAGATGTGGATATTTCGACTTCACAGCCATCACCGGAAGATGTGATGCAGATGTGGGATGCAGCATTGCAGGAGGCTGAGGAAGTGGTATATATTCCGATGTCCAGTGGATTGTCAGGTTCCTGCCAGACAGCGATCATGTTATCTGATGATTATGATGGAAAGGTGCAGGTGGTCAACAATCAGCGCATTTCCGTGACGCAGAAACAATCTGTCTTGGATGCCTTGGAGTTGGCAGAACAAGGGTTAGATGCCAAGGCGATCAAGGAAAAGCTGGAGCAGGAAAAGTTTGAATCCAGTATCTATATTATGTTAGATACATTGAAATATTTGAAGAAGGGTGGAAGGATCACACCGGCTGCTGCAGCACTAGGTACGGCATTTCGTTTGAAACCGGTATTGCAGATTCAGGGGGAAAAGCTTGATGCGTTCTCCATTGCTAAAACATCCAAAAAAGGCATTGCCAAAATGTTAGATGCGATGGAAGCTGATTTTGAAAATCGATTTGGCGGGGTGCAGAATGTACATGTTGCCGTGGCACACACCGATAATGAGGCGGCTGCCTTGGAATTCTGTGAAAAGATCAAAGAGAGATTTGGAGTCGATACCGAGATTGTAGTCGATCCATTGTCTTTGAGCATTGCATGTCATATCGGTCCGGGCTCACTTGCGATTGCCTGTTCCAAAAAAATCATGTCAGAATAAGATAAGCAAGGGGGCTGTTATCACATGAAAATGTATGACAGCTCCGTTTATTTATATTTTTATGGAGGTAAAGAGAAAGATGAATTATATTGCACAGTTAGGCGAACGCGCCGTCAAAGTAAAAAAGCAGATCGCACAGGCTTCTACGGGAGAGAAGAATAAGATCCTCCGGGAGATTGCTGTCGTGTTGCGAGCACAGGCAGAACAGATTTTAGAGGAAAATGCTAAGGATATTGCGGGAGCAAAAGAACATGGCATTTCAGATACGATGGTAGATCGTCTTCGTCTTACCAAAGAGCGGATCGATGGCATTGCGGATGCGTGTATCGAGTTGACAGGGTTGGAAGACCCGGTTGGTGAGGTGATCGAGGGATCGACCAGACCAAATGGAATGAAGATCCGTAAGGTTCGTGTCCCTATGGGTGTCATCGGGATTATTTATGAGTCACGCCCAAATGTGACGGTAGATGCGGCAGCATTGTGCATCAAGAGTGGAAATGCTGCGATCCTGCGTGGTGGTAAGGAAGCCTTTCATTCTAATCAGAAATTGATGCAGTGTATGCAGGAAGCATTGGTACATTGTGGATATGCACCGGAGATCATCCAGCTGGTTGAGGATACTTCCAGAGGAGTAGCGACAGAAATGATGCAGGCGAATGATTACATTGATGTGTTAGTGCCTAGAGGTGGTGCCGGTTTGATCCAGGCGGTCGTACACAACGCAACAGTTCCTGTGATCGAGACAGGAACGGGTAATTGCCATATTTATATTGATGCAACAGCAGATCTGGACATGGCGGTTGCTATTACGGATAATGGCAAGACGCAGCGCCCAAGTGTCTGCAATGCGTTGGAAACCTGTCTGGTACATAAGGAAGTAGCAGAGAAGTTTCTGCCAATGTTACAGAGAAGATTTGCAGAACATCAGGTGGAGATCCGGGGATGTGAGCGCACGAAGGAGATTTTAGGAGATGCCGTGATCCCGGCAACAGAACAAGATTATGCGACCGAATTTTTGGATTACATTATGTCTGTCAAAGTAGTGGATAGTATTGATGAGGCGATCGCGCACATTCAGAAATATTCAACAGGACATTCTGAATGTATCATTACCGAGAGCTATAAAAATGCCGAAAGATTCCAGAACGAAGTCGATTCGGCATGTGTTTATGTGAATTGCTCGACTCGTTTCACGGACGGTGGTGAATTTGGTCTGGGGGCAGAGATCGGTATTTCGACACAGAAACTGCATGCTCGTGGTCCGATGGGCTTGAAGGAAATGACAACAATGAAGTATTTGATCTCCGGAGACGGACAGATCCGATAAACGACAGAATAGAGGGAAGCATCAGGCACGGACAAGAAAGTGCAGAAAAGAGGAATTATGGGATTACAACAGACAATGGTGGGAGATCGCTTACAGATTGCTTTTTTGGGAAAGAGAAATGCAGGAAAATCCAGCCTGCTCAATGCCTTGACAGGACAGCAGATTGCAATCGTTTCTGAAGTAAAAGGAACTACGACAGATCCGGTATCGAAAGCGATGGAGATCTTACCGTTAGGTCCTTGTCTGCTCGTAGATACGCCGGGACTGGATGATGAGGGGGAACTTGGACAGAAGCGTATGCAAAAGACAAGGCAGGAACTTCGCAGAACAGATCTTGCCTTAGTCGTGATGGATGCAAAAGCAGTGTTAGAAGGGGCGGATACCCATTTGGAAGATACACTGCTTACAGAGCTTATCGGTCAGCAGATACGAAGCATTGTAGTATTTAGCCATGCGGATGTTTTAGCCGCTACAGAGAAGGATTCGTTAAGAGAACGAGTGCATAAAAAATATGACAAGATGGTGGTCGCTTTTACGGACAGTGCATCCGGAAACGGGGTAGAAGAACTCAAGCAGGAGATTGCAAAACTTGGTGGCAAAGGTGACAAAGAACTGCATATAGTAAGTGATTTGATGGATCCCGGTGATGTCATTGTCTTAGTAGTGCCGATTGACAGTGCAGCACCAAAGGGGCGGCTGATCATGCCACAGCAGCAGACGATCCGTGATATTTTGGATCATCATGGCATTAGTATCGTCTGCCAGGTAGAGGAGTTAGCAGATACCTTAGATCGCTTTGGAGACTCCGTGAAACTGGTGATCACAGATTCTCAAGCGTTTGCGGAAGTGGGAAAGATTGTGCCACAGGATCTCGCTTTGACCTCATTTTCTATCCTGTTTGCAAGACATAAGGGTCAATTAGACTATTTGGTACAGGGAGTCAGCGTAGTGGAATCTTTACAGGACGGTGATCGTATTTTGATCGCAGAAGGCTGTACCCATAAGAGACAATGTGAAGATATTGGAACAGTCAAGATTCCCAACTGGCTGAAACAGTATACAGGAAAAGGACTGCAGTTTACGACCTGCAGCGGCAGAGATTTTCCGGAAGATCTGACAGGGTACAAGATGGTTGTTCATTGTGGCGCCTGTACTTTGCAGGAAAGAGAAATGCAGTACCGCATGAGACTGGCGAAAGAGCAAAAAGTCCCAATGGTCAACTATGGAATCTTAATCTCGTTTTTGAAGGGGATCTTATCGCGCAGTATTCAGATATTTCCGGAAACGGCAAAGTTTTTGGAAACAATACAGGGAGGACAGGAATGATAGACAATGAAGCAGTGAGCCGGATCGTGTATGAAGGCGGTGTCGGGGAGATCGTTGAGAAAAAATCACGGTTTATCGCCCAGGTGTTCCCGGTGGAGACCGAGCAGGAGGCGCAGCAGTTGATCGAGCAGACCAAGAAAAAATATTGGGATGCCAGACATAAGTGTCATGCGTTTGTGCTGGGAGAATGTGGCGAGATTACAAGATGCAGTGATGACGGTGAGCCTTCCGGAACAGCAGGCAGACCGATCTTAGAAGTGATCACGGGAATGGGACTGCATAATGTATTAGTCATTGTGACCAGATATTTTGGAGGCACCCTGTTAGGAACAGGTGGACTTGTCCGAGCCTATTCGCAGGCAACGAAAGAGGGGCTGGCAAATAGCGTATTACTGGATATCCTTTGCGGAAAACGATTGGAAATACAGACCGATTACAATGGCATTGGCAAATTGCAGTATATTACAGCCCAGATGAATATCCCTGTCGTAGATACGGTGTATGGAGAACAAGTCGTGATGGTCGTTGCTGTGCCACAGGAGCAGTGCGGCACGCTCATTCATAAGATCACGGAAGCGACAGCAGGAAAGGCAGTCATATCAGGAGAGGAAGAATTAGTTCACTTTGGACTGCGGGATGGTCAGGTATTATTTTTCTGACCGTTGGATCAAAGGTAAGAATGGAGGAGCAGAGTGGATATATTTAGCTATATGCGGGAGCAGACAAAGGAGCAGGAGTCTCCGCTGGCATCCAGACTTCGCCCAAGGACACTGGAAGAAGTCGTGGGGCAGGAGCATATCATTGGAAAAGATAAATTATTATATCGTGCCATAAAGGCAGATAAATTAAGCTCGATCATTTTTTACGGACCACCGGGTACCGGAAAAACGACTTTGGCTAAGGTGATCGCAAATACGACCAGTGCAGAATTTTTACAGATCAATGCGACTTCTGCAGGAAAAAAAGATATGGAATCTGTGGTAAAACAGGCGCAGGATAATGCGGGAATGTACCAGAAGAGAACGATTCTTTTCGTAGATGAGATCCATCGTTTTAACAAGGGACAGCAGGACTATCTGTTGCCGTTTGTGGAAGATGGCACGATCATTTTGATCGGAGCCACGACAGAAAATCCATATTTCGAGGTAAACGGAGCGTTGCTGTCCAGATCCATCATCTTTGAACTTCATTCGTTGTCGAAGGACAACATCAAAAGTTTGCTGCAAAGAGCGGTGATGGATGAGGAACGGGGTCTGGGAAGTTACCGGGGAGAACTTACCCCGGAGGCGTTGGATTTCTTGGCGGATATGGCAGATGGTGATGCCAGAGCTGCCCTTAATGCGGTCGAACTGGCAGTGTTGACAACAGAACGAGACGAGCAGGATGGCAAGATTCATATTACCCTGGAGGTGGCGGAAGAATGTATCCAAAAGAGAGCAGTTCGTTACGATAAATCCGGGGATAATCATTATGATACGATCTCTGCCTTTATCAAAAGTATGCGTGGATCGGATCCGGATGCAGCAGTCTATTATCTGGCAAGAATGTTAAATGCAGGAGAGGATATCAAGTTTATTGCCAGGCGGATCATGATCTGTGCCTCGGAGGATGTGTCGAATGCAGATCCGATGGCTTTAGTAGTTGCGGTCAATGCGGCGCAGGCGGTCGAGCGGATCGGAATGCCGGAAGCGCAGATCATTTTAGCGCAGGCAGCGACTTATGTGGCGAGTGCACCAAAAAGCAATTCGGCAGTCAATGCGATCTTTGAGGCAATGGATGTCGTACAAAAAACACATATCGATAGAATACCGCCGTATCTGCAGGATGCACATTATGGTGGTGCCAGCAAGCTGGGACATGGCATCGGATATCAGTATGCACACGATTGTCCGAAGCATTATGCCAAGCAGCAGTATTTGCCGGATGAATTAGTCGGAACAAAATTTTATCGTCCGGTCGATCATGGATACGAGAAGAAGATACGCGAGTATTTCGCGTGGATCCATGATGAGGAAGAATAACAGATGGATGCCTGACGCTCTTCTGATAGAGCAGGTTAGGAGAATGGAGGATCTTAGTGAATAAATGGAAGCGGATATGCAGCATTGTGGCGGTCGTATTGATCCTTGCAATGTATGTTGTGACATTTTTTTGCGCGATTTTTGTGAAAGCATGGACGATGAGGATGTTTTTGATCAGTGTCGTTGTGACAATGATGCTGCCGGTCATGCTCTACATTTTGATGTGGCTGTACCGGGTATTTGGCGACCGTGCGAAGGTAGAAGAGCCGGTGAATGAACATCAAAAAGGATTTGATGAAGTCAATGCATTGCAAAAGAGCGTAGAATCAGGAGAGAGCGAAGAAGATTCTGCACAGAAATGAGGATGATTTGAACACACCAATTTATGATTTTGTAACAGAATATATGGCGCAAAATAAGACAAGGATGCACATGCCCGGACATAAAGGGCATGTGTTTTTGGGTGGCGAGCCAAGAGATATTACAGAGATTTATGGAGCAGATGTACTGCATCATGCAAAGG
>JALEPA010000175.1 GCA_022766515.1 Lachnospiraceae bacterium
GACAGGAAGAGAATGAGCAGACGACAACGGAAGAGTTGACGGTAGTGGCTGTTTCACCGGAAAACTTGGAGTGGACTTATGGAGAGAATGTAACACTTCCCGTCGAATCTTATGTGCTTGAGCAATCTTATCAGCTGGAAGCAGATACCGAAAGTATTGTATTAGGAGAAAAAGGAGAAGCGCAGGTCGTAGGTTTCCAAAAAACGAAGATCATGGCAACCAATACTCGCGGTGATTCGTTTTTGGTGGCAGAGATCACGATCAAACAGCCATCTCTTGACAAAAGCACAGTTGTTGCAGCGAAAGGCGGCAAGGTGCAGACCATACAGCTGCAGAATTTTATTTCACGCAGTGGTGGACAGGAAAAACAGGTTTGGAGCACTTTGAACAGTGCCGTTGCCAAATGGGATGGTGTGGGGATTGTTGGTGTTGCCAAAGGAGAGACGACGGTTCAACTTCAACTCACCGCATACAATGGGGAGCAGATCGAACTGACAGCACAGGTGATCGTTACAGAACCAAAGATCAGTGAAAAGACGGTTGTTTTGGCGGCAGGCTGTAAGAAGGCATTGACCATTTCCGGCACAGTGGCACAGAGTACGATCGTATATGACGGTAATCAGAGCGGTGCTGCTTACTTTACAACAGATGGCAAGATCTACGCGAATTATAAAGGAACGAAAAAGCTGACCGTTACCATCGATGGATTGACATTCACGATCAATGTGCGCGTCAGCAATCCAACCTATGGTCAGTTTACCGTGATAATGTACAAGGGCATGAGTAAAAACCTTAAGATAGCGGGTCTGGTATCCGGCAGTAAGGTGACTTATAAGAGCAGTAAAAAGTCTACCGTGACTATTTCTTCAAAAGGAAAGATGAAAGCGAAGAAAACAGGTCATGCCGTCATTACGGTGAAAGCCGACGGCAAGACTTTGAAATTATGGGTAGAGATTTCCAGCAAGCGGGGTTATCAGGCGTCCAAAAAGGCAATCGCCATATCCAAGACGAAAACGACCTACAGTCAGGCAAGAAGAATGTCCAAACATTACTACGACTGCAGTTCGCTGGTGTCCAGAGTATATCGTAAATATGGTGTGTATTTCGGATCGCCAAGAGGATGGTCTCCGGTAGCGGCAGACATCGGAAAATGGTGTGCTTACAATCATAAGGTCATTGCAAAGAAAAGCGTGTCCTATAAGAAATTGCTGCCGGGAGATCTGATCTTCTTTTCCGGATGGAAAAACGGCAGATACAAAAACATTACACACATTGAGATCTATACAGGAGCGGCAATGGATGTTTCTGCCAGCAGCCGATTCCACAAAGTCGTTCATTACGGCTATGGAAAAGGAGATACCGTTGTTTTAGTTGCAAGACCAACGAAATAATCAAAGATACGACTCTGCGGTCAACGAACAGGGCGGATCGCAGTGCATGAAAATGTCCCGGGAGATCATGATCTTCCGGGATAATTTTTTGCATTATTAAGAAACTTCTTGTTTCCTATAATGAAAAACGCTCTGCGAGGATGCGATATAGTGTTTTGACACCATAAAAAGTGTGTGCTAAGATGTTGAACATAGTATGTAAAATGCTACGGTGGTAGTAGTTTACGGGCGGTAAATTTATGTATGAGACAAAGAGCGAAAGTATGCATAAGTTTGCGGTCTGGAAAGGGAATGTAAGATTAGTTTGTGGAATGGAGGAAAAGGAGCAATATGAACATCATCGTGTTAGCTGGAGGACTTAGTACAGAGAGAGATGTTTCCATCAGTACCGGATTACAGGTATGTGAAGCATTGAGACAACAGGGGCATCATGCGGCAATGCTGGATGTGTTTATGGGATACGAGGGAGAAATTTCAGAGTCCTTTTTTGAGAAGAATGAAGCGTTCGCAAAGGAGATGCAGGGAATCCGCGCGGTTGATCCGGATATAGAGGAAGTGAAAAAGCGTCGCGGACATGAAGAAGATGGATTTTTCGGTCCGGGTGTGATCGAACTTTGCCGTATGGCAGATATTGTGTACATGGCATTACATGGGGCAGATGGAGAAAATGGTAAAGTGCAGGCGGCATTTGATCTGTTAGGGATCAAGTATACCGGATCGGGTTATCTGGGAAGTGCCGTTGCTATGGATAAAGCACTTGCAAAGACCGTTTTTATGGCAGCAGGTGTTCCGGCAGCAAAAGGCTATACGCTGACCAGAGAGTCTGGCAGCAAATTACCGGAAGACATGAAATTCCCACTGGTTGTAAAACCATGCTGTGGCGGATCGAGCGTGGGTGTTTATTTTGTAGAAGATCAGAAGCAGTACGAAGAGGCGTTGGAGGCTGCGTTCCATTATGAGGAAGAGTTGGTCGTAGAAGAGTGCATTAACGGCAGAGAGTTTTCTGTTGGTGTGCTTGGCGGTGAGGCACTGCCGATCATTGAGATCATTCCAAAAGAAGGATTTTATGATTACGAGACGAAATATCAGCCGGGAATGGCTACTGATGTCTGTCCGGCAGAATTGACACAGGAGCAGACAGAGAGGATGCAGGCATATGCCGTCAAAGTATATGAGGCGCTCAAGTTGGAGACTTATGGTCGAATCGACTTCTTGATGGATGCAAACGGAGATATGTACTGCCTGGAAGCAAATACCCTGCCTGGTATGACACCAACAAGTCTTCTTCCACAGGAAGCTGCAGCAACAGGAATGTCGTACAAAGTGTTATGTGAAGAGATCATTTCTATGGCATTAGAAAAATACAATTAATCGGGAAGGATTGTAAAGAGTTATGAAAAATATGACACC
The DNA here is from genome assembly GCA_022766515.1 of Lachnospiraceae bacterium. GTDB lineage: Bacteria > Bacillota > Clostridia > Lachnospirales > Lachnospiraceae > Butyribacter. Next base: position 2,802 of record JALEPA010000175.1, read on the forward strand.
GATCAGGATCGCACAGTTGTGTGACGGTATTTATTATGGTGATGATGCACTGGGAGAGAAGGAACTATCATCGATCGTTACGGACAATCGTCAGGTGATCGAAGAGGGAATGTTTATTGCGATCAAGGGTGCAAAAGTAGATGGCAACCGTTTTGTGCCGGCTGCTTACGAGGCAGGTGCTTTGTGCTGTATGTCAGAAGATGCTCCGGCTGATCCTGCCAAACCTTATATTCAGGTGAAGGATTGTCTGCAGGCAATCCAGAAGATAGCTGCCTATTATCGACAGGTAAATACGGCAAAGGTGATTGGTATTACCGGAAGCGTTGGAAAAACGACCACGAAAGAAATGCTTGCTTCTGTATTGTCGGTGCACTATACGACCTTGAAGACATTAGGTAATTTTAATAACGAGCTGGGACTTCCGCTCACCTTGTTCCGTCTTCGTCCGGAACATGAGATTGCGATCGTGGAGATGGGGATCAGTGATTTTGGCGAGATGAGTCGATTGACGCAGATCGCCAAGCCTGATCTCTGTGTGATCACAAACATTGGTCAGTGTCATTTGGAACAGCTTCACGATAGAGATGGTGTGCTTCGTGCCAAGACGGAGATCTTTGAGGGATTGAACACGGAGGGGACTGCCTATCTGAATGGTGATGATGATAAACTGCAAACGATCACACAGGTGCATGGCAAACCTCCGGTGTTTTTTGGAATTGGTGAGAACAATGCGGTTCATCCTGTTAAGATCACATCAAGAGGACTGGCAGGTACGGATCTGGTAGTACAGACCCCACAGGGGATGTTAGAAGTTCATGTACCGGTTCCCGGTAGACATATGGTGACCAATGCATTGGCGGCAACTGCAATCGGATTGGATCTTGGTCTGACCGGAGAAGAGATCGCTAAAGGGATCGAGCAGTTTCGTCCGGTTGATGGTCATGGCAGTGTCTATACGACGGACAAATTTACGATCATGGATGATTGTTACAATGCCAATCCGGTGTCCATGAAGGCGGGATTAGACTTGCTTGCAGAAGTACCGGAGCGCAAGGTGGCAGTGATCGGAGATATGTTTGAACTGGGAGAGAAAGAGCAGCTGCTTCATTTTGAAGTGGGTGCCTATGCGGCAAAGAGTGCAATCGATGTGTATGTCTGTGCAGGAACGTTGGCAAAACAATATGTTGCCGGTTTGCAGGAGGGACAGACCAAGGCAGAGATCCACGCCTTTGACACGATGGAAGAGGCAGCAGATGCACTGGCACAGATTGTCCGTCCGTCTGACGCCATTTTGGTAAAGGCATCTCATGGCATGCATTTTGAAAAGATTGTTGCGTCGTTGAAAGAAATGTGATAAAATTTGAATTTGTATAAGGTGTTGATCGTGACGAGTAGTTTATTATGATTCGATAAGAGAGAGGATGTCCCCGGCTGAAAGCATCCTGTGCGTTCCCATAATAAATGAATTTCCCACGGGAGCTGCGGTCTGGAAGGATGCGTTCTGTGTAGAGACCGACGGATACACACGTTAAGTGTAATGAAGTGTTTATGTGTATGCCCGAGTGATTCGGATACCATAAAAAGCAGGGTGGTCCCGCGGAATGATTGTCCGTCCCTGTCGTAGGAAGACAGTGTCGGGACCATCTGAAAAAGATACAATAGAAGCAGGAAGGTTCTGATTACAGAATTTCCTGCTTTTTCCAATCAATATAGTAAAAGGACAAGACATGGAGGCTAAGAAACATGAAAGAAAAATTAACGAAAATCTTAGAGGATGCGATGGGTCAGATTGAGAAAACAGAGCAGCTTGATCGCCTGAATGACATTAAGGTAGCGTTTCTCGGAAAGAAAGGTGAGCTCACTTCCGTATTGAAATCAATGAAGGAAGTCGCCCCGGAAGATCGTCCAAAGGTTGGTCAGCTGGTCAACGAGGCGAGAACGCAGATTGAAGCAAAGCTGGAAGAAAAGAAAGCCCTGTTTGAAAAGGCTCTGTTGGAAGAGAAGATCAAGAGCGAGACGATCGATGTCACACTTCCGGGCAAAATGCAGATGAAGGGACATCGTCATCCAAATACGATCACTTTGCAGGAAGTGGAAGATATTTTCGTAGGTATGGGTTATGAAGTTGTAGAAGGACCGGAAGTAGAGTACGATTACTATAACTTCGAGGCTTTGAACATTCCTGCCAACCATCCGGCAAAGGATGAGCAGGATACCTTTTATATTACAAAAGATATTTTACTTCGTTCCCAGACATCATCCGTTCAGGTGCATGAAATGGAAAAGGGCAAGCTTCCGATCCGTATGATCGCACCGGGCCGTGTATTCCGTTCTGATGAGGTCGATGCCACACATTCTCCAACTTTCCATCAGATCGAGGGACTTGTCATTGATAAAGATATTACATTTGCAGACTTAAAGGGTACTTTACAGGAATTTGCAAAGAGATTATTTGGCGAAGAGACGAAAGTAAAATTCCGTCCGCATCATTTCCAGTTTACAGAGCCAAGTGCAGAGATGGATGTTACCTGCTTTAAGTGCGGTGGAAAAGGATGTCGTTTCTGTAAGGGATCGGGCTGGGTAGAGATCCTTGGATGCGGTATGGTTCATCCACATGTTTTGGAGATGAGCGGTATTGATCCTGAGGAGTACACAGGATTTGCCTTTGGTGTTGGTTTGGAGCGAATTGCATTGTTCAAGTATGAGATTGACGACATGCGTCTCCTTTACGAAAACGATACCCGTTTCTTGAAACAGTTTTAGGGACGAGGCAGTAACAGCCTGATACAGGATAAAAAGAAAGCGAATGAAGGAGCGGACAAGCTCCGGTATGCAGTGATAGAATAAATGCACGGATAAAAGACAAGTGCAGGAAAGAGGTTAAACATGGATACATCATTATCTTGGATTAAAGCGTATGTGCCGGATCTGGATTGTACGGCACAGGAATATACAGATGCAATGACTTTGTCAGGAACAAAGGTTGAGGGATTTACAGAGCTTGACAAAAACCTGGACAAGATTGTTGTCGGAAAGATCAATAAGATCGAAAAGCACCCGGATGCCGATAAACTGGTGATCTGCCAGGTACAGATCTCAGAGGACGGACAGGAAGTACAGATCGTAACCGGTGCAGCAAATGTCAAAGAAGGCGATAAGGTACCGGTCGTTTTGGACGGCGGTCATGTAGCAAGTTCTCACAAAGACGGTGAGAGCGAGAATGGATTTAAGATCAAAAAGGGTAAACTTCGTGGAGTGGAATCCTTTGGCATGATGTGCTCGATCGAGGAGCTTGGTTCAACAACAGATATGTACCCGGATGCGGCAAAAGATGGCATTTATATTTTAAGTGACAATCCGGCATATAAGGATGCACCGATCGGATCTGACGCAGTAGAATTACTCGGATTACATGATGTCACTTTTGAGTATGAGATCACATCTAACCGTGTGGACTGCTTTGGTGTATTGGGAATCGCCAGAGAAGTTGCTGCAACCTTTGGAAAGAAATTTGTACCTCCGGTTGTGACAGAGACAGGAAATGACGAGAAAGTAGAAGATTATATTTCTGTAGAAGTAAAGAATCCGGAGCTGTGCCCTCGCTATACAGCGCGTGTTGTAAAAAATATTAAGCTTGCACCTTCACCGGAGTGGATGCAGAGAAGACTGGCATCTGTCGGAATCCGTCCGATCAACAACATCGTAGACATTACCAACTATGTCATGGAAGAGTATTCTCAGCCAATGCATGCGTATGATCTGGACCATATTGAGGATCATAAGATCATTGTTCGCAAGGCAGAGGCAGGTGAGCCGTTTAAGACTTTGGATGGTCAGGAGCGTAAGCTGGATGATACGATGCTTATGATCTGCGATGGCAAGAAACCGATCGGTCTGGCAGGTATCATGGGTGGCGAAAATTCCATGATCACAGACGATGTTCAGACGATGTTATTTGAGGCAGCTACTTTTGACGGAACAAATATCCGTTTGTCCGGTAAAAAGCTTGGTATGCGTACGGATGCTCAGGCAAAATTTGAAAAGGGACTGGATCCAAACACAGCAGTAGAGGCGATGAACCGTGCCTGCCAGTTGGTGGAAGAACTTGGTGCCGGTGAGGTCGTTGGCGGCATGATCGATTATTATCCGGTCAAGAAAGAGCCGATCCGTATCGCTTATGATCCGGCGAAGATCAATGCGTTGTTGGGAACCGATATTTCCGAAGAAGATATGATCCGTTATTTTGAGACGATCGATCTGGAAGTGGACAAGGCAAACAGAGAAGTGATCGTTCCGACCTGGAGACAGGATCTGGAGCGTATGGCAGATCTTGCGGAGGAAGTGGCAAGATTTTATGGCTATGATAATATTCCGATGACATTGCCATCCGGTGCTGCAACATCCGGTGGATTGTCAGAAAAACTGCAGCATGAGGCTATGGTGCGTGAAGTAGTAGAGTCTTATGGATTCTGCGAGGGAATGACATTCTCCTTCGAGAGCCCTAAGGTATATGATAAGTTAAATCTTCCGGAGGATGATGTGCTTCGCCGCAGCATTCAGATCACCAACCCATTGGGAGAAGATTACAGCGTAATGCGTACTTCTGCACTGGGTGGAATGTTGACTTCACTCGCTACGAACTATAATCGTAGAAACCAGGAAGTGCGTTTGTATGAATTGGCAAATGTATATTTACCAAAGCAGCTTCCGCTCACAGAGCTTCCTGATGAGAGAATGCAGTTGACGCTTGGTATGTATGGCAAAGTTGACTTCTTTGACATGAAGGGTGTTGTACAGGCAGTATTGGAGCGCATGGGCTTGAATAAGACAGCAAAATATGATCCAAATGCAGGCAAGAGCTTTTTACATCCGGGAAGACAGGCAGTTGTCAGCTACGAAGGAAAGACAGTAGCATACCTTGGTGAGGTACATCCTGCCGTTCAGAAGAACTTTGGCATTGGCACAAGAACTTATCTGGCAGTCATCGATATGCAGACGGTCAGCGAGTTGGCAAACTTTGATGTGAAATACGAGGGCGTTGCAAAATTCCCATCTATGACAAGAGATATAAGTTTGACCATGAAGAAAGAAGTGCTTGCCGGTGAAGTAGAAGAGATCATTCGTGTGCGTGGCGGTAAGCTGTTGGAGTCCTGTGAATTGTTTGATATTTACGAAGGTTCTCAGTTGACTTCAGGATATAAGTCACTGGCATATAAGATAGTGTTCCGTGCACCGGATCGAACACTTACAGATGAGGAAGTTGGCAAATGCATGGATAAGATCATGAATGGTCTTGCCGATAAGGGAGTGGAACTTCGTCAGTAGATCATAGCCATTATGGGCAGAATGGGGTAAGATGTGAAGAAAGAACATAAACATAAAATTCGTGTTGTTTCATGGATACTGTTTTGTATCTATTTAGTAATGATGGTGTATTTTTTGTTTTTCAGCGAGCAGATGGGCAGGGTTCCAAGAGATACCTATCAGTATAATTTGAAACCATTTGCGGAGATCCGCAGATATATCAATTATGCAGATCGCCTGGGAAGTTTTCGGGTAATGCTCAATCTGGCGGGAAATGTCGTTTGCTTTATGCCGTTTGGATTTGTGATCCCGGTGTTGGCAAACCGTTACCGCAAGCTGTATAAAATGGTGGCATTGAGTTTCTTTGCATCGCTGTTGGTCGAAACGATACAGTTATTTTCCAAGCTGGGCTCTTTTGATGTGGATGATATTTTATTGAACACATTAGGGGGCCTGCTGGGGTATATTGCCTTTCAGATAGGCAACCATATACTGCATATCTGGAATCGTCAAGGAAAGAATTGAGGTACGACATGGCGGGAAAAAAACATAGAAACGATTCAACGCTGCATTTGACAGACAAACATCATCCTCCTTTGGGGATCGCAGCGACTCTGCTGGCACTATTGTCAGCAGGAGCTTTTTTGGCTGCATGTATTTCGGCAGGTAAGTCAGACGGGCACGCCGGATTGTTAATTGGACTGGTGGGTATCCTAAGTATGGTGATCGCAGCTGTCGGCTTTGTGATGGCGTGGATCAGCCTGCATCAGGAAGATATTCGTCCACACTTCCCTACGATCGCATCGATCGCTAATGGGTTGTTGGTGATTTTTTATATGATATTGTACATTTGGGGAACCGTAATGTAATAGTAAAATGCGGACTCACACAAAAGGAGGTTGAACATGGCAGTTCATTTTTCGGAAGAAGAAAAGGAGAAACTTGAAAAAAATGAATCCGCAATCTATCAAGAACATTCCGATGAAGACATCAAAAAGGAAATTCAAAACCTGTCGTTTGTCGGAAAAATTAAGCAGTTCAGAGACTATTACTTGAAGGCGTTGATTGTGGCGATCGTTGTGGTAGCGATCGTGGCGGTACAGATCTACGACACAGCGAACAAGGATAAGGTGCTTTTGTTCATCAGTATTCAGGGAGATGCGATCGATGACAATTCGACAGAGGCACTGGAGCAGGAACTTAATCGCTATTTGGGGTACAAGGACAAGGAGACGGTGCGCATTTCGCTGGATTCGGATACGCAGCAGATCCAGACCTATCTGTATTCAGGTACGGCAGATATTTTGATCGCACCGGAAGAGGATTTTAAGAAGTGGGGCGCAGCAGGTTACTTCTATGCAGCCAACCAGAAAGTAGAATCCACCGATCAAAAAGACGATGCTGACGATACCGGGGAAGAGACTGAGGTGACCAATCCGGTGACCTTTTACTATGACTATCCGGAGCAGTATCGCGTGTATACGCAGTTCTTGTCGGGAGAGGATGTGCGCAAAAACTTAAAGGATACCAATTATGTGCCATCGGATAAGACGCAGTATTATTCCGGTGTCTCTTTGAAGGACAGCGAAAAGTATAAGGCGATGGGTGGTATGATCCCGGATGCGGTAGCCGGTATTAGCTGTGAGACAAAACACATTGAGGATGCGACAGCTATTATGAAGTATTTGATGGATAATTCGATCAAGTGGAAGGGGAAAAACACGACCAAGAAGCAGTCGTCGAATTGATTAAATTGTATCAATAAGTGTAAAATTCATAAAAATAAAGTTTTTGTTTATTGATTTTTTATGAAATTTTAACAAATGTGAAAAAAAACAGAAAAAAGAGTTGACGAACCGATGGATTCTGTTATAATCCTAGGTATGACAAAGGTGTCACGAAGAAGATTCGTGGCACCTTTTTTCGTTAAAATGATTTTAACGAAAAATACTTTAGCACTTCCCAAACATTTCGTCCGGACAACATTGTTTTACCATTGGGAGTTAATATGAAAAGGAGGAAGTTATATGTCAGCAGATATTGTAAATTATATCAATGAAAATTTATTTGGCGTCTGGTTTTTGATCGGAGCCGCACTGGTATTTTGGATGCAGGCAGGTTTTGCAATGGTAGAGGCAGGTTTTACCAGAGCCAAGAATGCCGGCAACATCATTATGAAGAACCTTATGGATTTTTGTATAGGAACGGTCATGTTTATCGTGATCGGTGCCTCCCTCTTATTAGGTGAAGACCTAGTCGGTTTTATTGGTAAACCGGGATTTGATCTTTTGACCAAATATCAGGATTTTAATTATTCTTCATTTGTATTTAACTTAGTATTCTGTGCAACGACTGCAACGATCGTTTCCGGAGCAATGGCAGAGAGAACAAAATTCCTTTCTTACTGTGTTTACTCTGCAGTAATCTCCGGTTTGATCTATCCGGTAGAGGCACACTGGATCTGGGGCGGCGGCTGGCTTGCTCAGTTAGGTTTCCATGATTTTGCAGGATCTTGTGCGATCCACATGGTT
>JALEPA010000214.1 GCA_022766515.1 Lachnospiraceae bacterium
ACTACCCAATCGCATACATTTGCATCACGCCCCAGGATCACCCTACGATCATTGGGCAGCGGAATCATTTTTCCCAAATAATTTCCTCTTATGCAAATCAATCCTCCCTGCTGATCCTCTGATAATGCCAGACTTTGTGTCACCTGCATCGTCGACATATTATTTGTTAATCCCATTGCTTGTTCCCCCTTTCAAACATTCTTTTACCGACTCCAAGTACTTTCGGCTCACCGGCAAAACTTCTTCATTTTCCAGATATAATTGTCCCTTATAGATTTTCTCTATATATTTTCTATTGACAAGATAACTCTGGTGACATCGTATAAAATTATGTTCCTGTAACATTTCCTCCAGGTCCCCCATCTTGGCATAAAATGTCTGTGGTTCGCTCTTTTGGTGTATATGAATTTTTCGTACATCTGCCTCAAAGTAATATACGCGGTCTAACAAAATTTTCTCGCGATGGGAATTGATCGTTACATGCAGACAGTTTGCATGCGCATATTTTTGCTGTATATAACGCCCTAATTCCTCTGACATTCTCTCCTCATCCATTGGTTTCAAAATGTACGAAAAAGCATTATAGGTATATCCATCAAACACATGCTCTTTAGACACGGTCACAAATATGATATCCACATCTACTTTATGTTCTCGAATATAGGCAGCCACCTCCAAACCATTTTTTCCCGGCATATGGATATCAAGGAATAATAAATCACAGGTAAATCTCCCCTGCTCGATTTCCTTCACAATCTCTCCGCCCGTCTGATACACTGTAAATTCCAGTTCGCCTTGGGCAAACAATTCATGAAACACAAAATCATATAGTTCATCCTGGTACTTTTTATCATCGTCGCAAATTCCAACATGAAGCATTGCCTTCTATCCCTCCTATTTGATTCTAGAATTAACTGCTTTTCATCTAATAGCGTAATCTTTTCAACCACCCAGACGAATCCTTTCGCTACCGCCCATAATCAATACGGTTCCCTCCGGCACTGTGGTATACATACCGGCTTTCGCTGCACCACCGCCAACAAATCTCGTACCGTTAGAAGAATAATCGATCACCTGATACTGATGTAATTGCCCATCGTACCTTATACCACAATGTCTGCGACTTACTTTCGGATTTCTGAAAACAAGTCCACAATATTGTGGATCTCTGCCTAAAACAATTTCTTCTCCATCTTGAATTTCTAACTCAGACCCCTGATACTGTCCGCTAATTCCATATATTTTTCCGACCATCTTTGGAAAGTTATTAAATCCGCTTTCTCCCACCATGCCAAAGCCACTGCCTGATGTTCCACCCGGAATATTATCAATCACCCACTCTCCCGGATCAAAATCACCTTTTACCGGATTGACTCCCCGTTCAACTGTGGCAGGACGACAAACCGTAAAACACAATATCACAAAAATCAACAACAACGTTGCTACCACCAGCCCCACATATACCTCTAATGACAGACACTGTTTCATCAATGTCGTCACCATTGTCTTTCCGGTTCCTTTAATACGAAGTGTCTTTTCACTTAACAAAGTCGCACTATCAATATAACTTGAACTTTTGTTCCAGATCATTCCGGGGGCGACAAAATAAAATACTGCCATGCACCCCGCTTCCAATAATGCTGTGATAAGCATCCACACCCGGTATGTTTTACGGCGTACCAACATAAAAACCAGATTCATCAAAGCACATAATGGTGGCAATAACAATAACACAGCCATCATACGAAAGACTGTTTTCACACCACTTTTATTGATATCTTTCACCTTTTCTTTGCTGTCATTGCTATTATCTTTTTTATCACTATTTTTTTCTTTACTCTTATCTTTTTCCTTTACATAAGTAACTCCCTTTACCGAAATCTTTTTACCGGAAAACGACCAGCGGATCCATTGGATTCCTGATACTTTTCCCTTATTTTTCTTTATTTCTTTGTCAAACTCTTTTGCCTTTTCTTTTCTCTTCTTTGTTTTACGTTTGTAATTATCCGTTACTTTCTTCGTGCCTGCTTCCTTTGCCGCATCCAGATCCTGTTTTTCTGCATGCTTATTTGCCTGCATAGCCGACTCAATATATTTATCTCCGGTAATCTTAAATGCCGGAAAAAATAAACTTGCTACCAAAGCTAATAGCAGCAATGACCCCACAACAATCTGCCATTTCATTCCTTGTTTTTCCATAATTTCCTCCATTCTACAGCATCTCATACTACGCATGATGCCGTTTATCCATTGTTAAATCTGCCCCAATTCCTCTACACTCTGTGGTCGCTTATGTCGAGACGGTTCCATACACTGCAATATAATATTCCTCCATTTTTTAGGGATTTTCATGCGTTCTTTCGCTGTAAAGGTGATTTTTTGCTGTCCCTCTTGCAATCTCTGCATAATATCCGGCGG
>JALEPA010000076.1 GCA_022766515.1 Lachnospiraceae bacterium
AGTCTGTTTTCTTCCCACTTCTAAATATACGGTACTCTCTGGAAACACAACGACATCCCGCAATGCGATTACCGGTAATTTTTTACTATCCATTCCAATCCTCATTTCTCTATAAGATCTAGGTACTTTTTGATGTACACCCCGGATAGGGTGTTTTTTGATGTATAGAAAACCATTTGTTTTCTATACACCAAAAAACAGAGGGAGTGTGACCACTCCCTCTGACACATACGCTGTCAACTATGCGCTCTCTCCATCCTTTGCTTTGTCCGATATTCGTTTCACTTCATCCTGCTTCGTGATCAACTTTGGTTCTTCCTCACCAAGCACAGATTCTTTGGTGATCACACACTCTTTAATATCATCCTCTGATGGCACTTCATACATCACATTCTGCATGACGCTTTCCATGATAGCGCGAAGTCCTCTGGCTCCCGTCTTGCGGTCAAACGACTGTTTTGCTACAGCAGAGATTGCCTCTTTATCAAAGGATAACTTGACGCCATCCAGCTCAAACAGCTTTTTGTACTGCTTGGTGATCGCATTCTTTGGCTCCACCAAGATCTTTTCTAACGCCTGCTCATCCAACAGATCCAAGGCTACCGTAACCGGCAAACGACCGATGATCTCCGGGATCAATCCAAATTTCACGAAATCTTCCGGCAAGACCTGACGGAACAGATCGCCGATCGTCTCGTCCTTCTTGTCGGAAATCTCTGCGTTAAATCCGATCGATTTCTGTCCGGTACGATCCTCGATGATCTTCTCCAGACCGTCAAACGCTCCACCGCAGATAAACAGAATATTCGTTGTATCCAACTGGAAAAACTCCTGGTGTGGATGCTTTCTTCCACCCTGTGGCGGTACACTGGCAACGGTACCTTCCAAGATCTTTAAGAGAGCCTGCTGTACACCTTCACCGGACACATCTCTCGTGATCGATACATTTTCTCCCTTGCGAGTGATCTTATCGATCTCGTCAATGTAAATAATTCCGTGCTCTGCACGCTCCATATCATAATCTGCTGCCTGAATGATCTTCAAAAGGATATTTTCTACATCCTCACCGACATATCCTGCCTCTGTCAATGCCGTTGCATCGGCGATCGCAAATGGCACATTTAAGATCTTTGCCAATGTCTGTGCAAGAAATGTTTTACCCGATCCGGTCGGACCTACCATGATAATGTTACTTTTCTGGATCTCAACATCCATATCTTTCTGTGAAAGAACACGCTTATAATGGTTATAAACGGCAACTGACAATGCCTTTTTGGCATCCTCCTGTCCTACCACATACTCATCAAGAAATGCTTTAATCTCCTTTGGTTTTAACAAATTGATGTCGCTGTCCGCTACGGCTTCATCCATCCCCTGTGCCATCTCATCTTCCATGATCTCGCTGCAAAGTTCGATACACTGATCACAGATATAGACATCCGGTCCGGCAATCAATCTTCTGACTTGCGACTGTGTTTTTCCACAAAAGGAGCATTTCAACTGCTCATCTTTTTTTCCTGGCATAATTACCTCCCCAGTTTATATTCACCCTATCCCTAACACTGAATGTGATCAAATTATTTACGATTTGTCACGATCTCATCGATCAAACCATATTCCTTGGCTTCCTGTGCCGTCATATAATTATCTCTCTCGGTATCCGCCTGGATCACTTCCAATGGCTTACCTGTATTTTCTGCAAGGATCTCATTCAAACGGCTTCTGGTCTTCAAGATCTGCTCTGCAACAATACGGATCTCTGTCTCCTGTCCTCTTGCTCCGCCGGAAGGCTGATGGATCATGATCTCCGCATTTGGAAGCGCCAGTCTCTTACCCTTTGCACCACCTGCGAGCAAAAAGGCTCCCATGCTTGCTGCCATACCCATACAGATCGTAGACACATCACATTTTACATAGTTCATGGTGTCATAAATTGCAAAACCAGCACTTACAGAACCACCCGGACTGTTAATATACAAACTAATATCCTTATTTGGATCCTGAGATTCCAAAAACAAAAGTTGAGAAACGATCAAGCTGGCAATATCATCATTGACCTCATTGGACAACATGATAATTCTATCCTGCAGTAAGCGGGAATAAATGTCATAGGAACGCTCTCCACCACTGGTTTTCTCGATAACATAAGGAATACTATAGCTCATTTCTACCTCCATTCTGTGCACCTCTTTTAACAGTGGCACACACAAATTGCAAAACATATTAGTTGAACAAAAACGCCAACCAATCGGGCAGCGCCCTGCTGCCCAACCTGGATGGCGTTCCATTTGCCTGGTATTATTTTTCTACTGCAGAATCAACAACAAACTCTACTGCTTTCTGCACTGCCAAATCCATAGCAATCTGCTTCTTCTCGTCATCACCGATCAACTCTTTTAACTTGTCAACCTCCATCTGATACATTGAAGCCATGTTCTCCATTTCCTTATCCACATCTTCATCAGATGCCTGAATGTTCTCAGCGGCTGCAACTGCCTCTAATACCAAACGGCTCTGGATGCGTTTCAGAGCCTGTGGCTCAAGATCCTCTAACATCTTCTGTGGAGTAAGACCTGTAAACTGCATATACTGCTCTAAAGACAAGCCCTGTGCCTGGATACGCTGTGCAAACTCATTTGTCATCTGACGAGCCTGTGTCTGGATCATTGGCTGTGGAATCTCCATTGTTGCATTCTCAATGATCTTCTCAATGACTGCATCCTCTTTCTCACGGTAGATATCCTGCTCTTTTCTTTCCAAAATCTTCTTCTCAACATCTGCCTTGTACTCTTCTAATGTATCGAAGTCAGATACATCCTGTGCGAAATCATCATCTAACTCAGGAAGCTCTTTTACTTTGATCTCTTTGATCTTTACCTTGAACAATGCAGGCTTACCCTGTAACTCTTCTGCCTGATACTGCTCTGGGAAAGTAACATTTACTTCTACATCATCGCCAATGTTCTTACCGATCAACTGATCCTCGAAATTGTCGATGAAGGAATGAGAACCAAGTACAAGACTGTAGTCCTCTGCATATCCGCCTTCAAACTGCTCGCCGTCTACATAACCGTCGAAATCGATCACTACAGTATCACCGTCCTGTGTTGCACGGTCATCGATCGTGATCATACGAGAGTTTGTCTCACGAGCCTTGTCCATCTCTACAGTAACTTCTTCCTCTGTTACCTCTGCTGTCTTCTTCTCTACTTCGATTCCCTTATAGTCACCCAATGTAACCTCTGGTTTTACAGCTACGGTTGCGGTAAAGATGAAGTCCTTACCCTTCTCGATCTGCTCTACATCGATCTCCGGCTGAGCAACAATCTCTAACTCGCTCTCTTTTGCAGCTGCCTCGTAAGCATCCGGGATCAACTCGTTTGCAGCATCCTCATAAAATACGGATGGTCCATACATCTTCTCAATCATTGCTCTAGGTGCTTTTCCTTTACGGAAGCCTGGAAGAGCAATCTTGCTTTTATTCTTCTTATAAGCCTGATCAAGGGCAGCACCAAACTTATCTGCCTCTACTGTAATCGTAAGCTTTGCCATACTCTTTTCTAGCTTTTCTACCTGTACACTCATTTTCTGTTATTTCCTCCTTAAAAAAATCTCATGTTTTTATACTATAGCATGAAGTTTCTTCGAAAATCAAGGGTTTTCGCAAAAATTATTACTCAGCACCATGCCCCTGCGCTTTCAATACTTCGATCACCTGATCAACGCACTGTTCACAAAGCTCTTCCGTCTCTGCCTCTACCATGACACGGATCACAGGTTCTGTACCGCTTTCACGCAGTAAAATACGGCCGTTTTGTCCAAGCAGCTCCTCAACCTTCTTAACCTCAGCGATGACTGCCTCGTCCTGACGGGCTGCCGGTTTGTTCTTCACGCGGAAGTTTTTCAATACCTGTGGATAGATCTTAAGTCCCTTGCGAAGTTCTGACAATTTTTCTTTCTTTTCTAACATGACTTCCATCAACATCAGAGAAGTCAAGACTCCGTCACCGGTTACCGCATATTTGCTGAAAATAATATGTCCGGACTGCTCTCCACCAAGAGAATGTCCAAACTGCATCATGTTCGCATTCACATATTTATCACCAACGGATGTTTTTTCATAGGAAATGCCCACCTTATCAAAGGCTTTGTACAATCCCATGTTGGACATGATCGTTGTAACGACGGTATCGTTATTCAACTCACCCTTCTCTTTGAGGTAGCATCCGCAAAGATACAGGATCGCATCTCCATCGATCACCTGTCCTTTATCATCGACAGCCAGACAACGGTCTGCATCTCCATCGTAGGCAAAGCCGACATCCAATCCGTTTTCGATCACATATTTCTGTAAGTTTTCGATGTGTGTAGAACCACAACCATCATTGATATTTGTACCATCCGGATTCATTCCGATGGCATATGTCTTTGCTCCAAGTGCATCAAACACACCTTTTGCCACAGAATAGGAAGAACCGTTTGCACAGTCCAGACCTACCTTGATGTTCTTGAAGGAGCGGGTTGCCAGTGACATCAGATATCCAATGTAGCGATGTCTTCCGATCGAATAATCGATCGTGCATCCAAGATCTTCTCTTGTTGCCAATGGTAAAGTATCAACCTCGCTGTCAATGTATGTCTCGATCTTCTCTTCGACTTCTGCTTCCATCTTGTGTCCGTTGCCATTGATCACTTTCAATCCATTATCATAGTATGGATTGTGGCTGGCAGAGATCATAATACCGCAGTCAAATTTCTCAGTACGCACGACATAAGATACACTAGGTGTCGGTGTGACATGCAAAAGATAAACATCCGCACCGCTCGCTGTCAATCCGGCACACAAAGCATCCTCAAACATATAACTGGATCTTCTGGTATCTTTTCCGATCACAACACGCGCCTTATGTTCCTGTCCATAATACCATCCCAGGAATCTTCCCACTTTATAGGCATGCATGACATTCAAATCAACATTTGCCTCTCCTCGAAATCCATCTGTTCCAAAATATTTCATACTTATCCTCATTTCTGCACACCTTTTCTAACCCATTACGACCTCTGTGCTGCGTGTGCTGCAGACACAGATCCCATGTAATACATGGCTTCTTCAATGCCATATTGATCTTCCGGTAGTAAAACCTTCCTTTATAGAGACTCTGTCTGTCTATCTTCCGGTCTCGTTAAAAGCCCCATAAATCCGTTTTTCAACCCCCGTTTCTAAACAACATTATAATATTATCATATGTAATTCATGAAATCAATCGTCACTTGTTGTTCGACATTCTCCGTCCCTTCTCACTCTCATTATTTTGAAGCCAATTCCATATGCCATATTTACTCTGGAAGTTTCAACATAAATGCCATAATCATTATGGCGAATCGCGCAAAAAAACTGCTATGATGTGATTGGAAGTATATTTTTACAAGTGAGGTGTACATATGAAAAATAATATAGCAACAAATGATATTTCACACGGTACAACCGCTTTTTCTGCCTGGAACAGAGTAACCTTTGGACTACGACTGGCAATTCTCAGACAGGAACGCGGATATAGCGCACGAAAAATGAGTCTGGAACTTGGACAAAACAAAAATTACATCAACTCGATTGAAATGGGGAATAATTTTCCTACGATGGAAGGTTTCTTCAATATTTGTGATTATTTGCGTATCGACCCACAGTTCTTTTTTGACCTTTCTCACCAGCATACCGTGCACCTATCGTATTTCAAAGAAGTCTATACTTCTCTGAGCGATACACAGATCGAATCGCTCTGCTCTTTTATCGTAAGCATGAAAGATAACGACAACCTTCCTCTTTCCAGTTTTTTCACCTCCGGATCATAACTTTTTTCTACATTCAAAACACTGTCGCCGCCATCTCATCAGGGTGTATAGGTAAACTTTATGTAAAGCTTTGGTAAAGTTGTAATTTTTTATGGTTTTTTTGAAAAAAATAACTTAGAATATACATTAATAAAAAAAGAGAATCTTTGCCTGCGGCACGAATAAGCGCCATGCCCTTTTCGGAAAATGCCGCAGGACAACCACCACAAACGGAGGCGATTACTATGTCCTTAACACTTTTTGCTGCAATTGATGTAGGCAGCCACGAAACTGCCCTGCGCATTTATGAAATATCTAAGAAAAACGGTGTGCGCGAACTGGAATATCTGCATCATACTGCCCGACTGGGTTATGAAACTTTTTCCACCAGACATATCAGCTATCACACCATTGACAAGCTTTGCAACATCCTGAACGGATTTCAGGAAAAAATGAAAGAATACCAGATCAAGGATTATTCGATCATTGCTACCAGTGCACTTCGCGAAGCGGATAACAATTTGATCGTGCTTGACCAGGTAAAAAACCGAACCGGACTGCAGATCAAGATCTTAAGTAACTCTGAACAGCGTTATCTGTGCTATAAAGCGATCGCTCTGCGTCCCAATGCGTTTCATAAGCTGATCCAGAAAGGTACGCTGTTAGTGGATGTCGGCGGTGGCAGCATCCAGCTTTCCCTTTTTGATAAAAACAAACTGATCACCACACATAACATACGACTCGGTTCTCTGCGTATTCAGGAGTTTTTACAGACGATGCAGGACGAAACGACCAACTACCAAAATCTGGTATATGAATATATTTCCAACGGACTGCATACTTTTTCTAAGCTGTACCTGTCGGAATACAAGGTCAAAAATATCATTGCCGTTGGAAATCAGCTTCACAGCTTTGTAAAATATCTGAGCATCCATCATTTTGGTGAGTTACAGCCGGTAGATGCCAAGGGAAGCAAAAAAGATTCTATCAGTCCGGCAGAATATGAGCAATTTTATCAATCCATCTTCCGACAGTCCACCGAGGATCTTGCCCGTGAGTTGGGACTTGGTCAGGACAAGGCTGACCTGCTCCTGCCGACTGCCATGATCTATCACTACATTTTTGAAGAGACCGGGGCAGAACTGATGTGGTTGTCAGGGATTACCATCTGCGACGGTATGGCAGCTGATTTTGCCGAACGGAAAGAACGCATAGTTCCTGCACATTCCTTTTCGGAGGATATTGTTTCCGTTGCCCGCAAACTGGCACAGCGTTTCCGCTGCGATAAAGAGCATATCACGCAGGTCGAGATCGCAGCACTCAAGATTTTTGATTCGCTGCGCAAGCAATACAATCTTTCCAAAAAAGACCGCTTGCTTTTGCAGATTGCCGCAATCCTTCACAACTGTGGCAGTTTCCTGAATCTTAACGAAGTCGGCGAAAATTCCTATAAGATCGTTACCTCTACGGAGATCATCGGTCTGTCTCATCAGGAACGAATGATCGTTGCCTCGATCGTGCGGTATCCGGGTCAGTTTTTTCCGGAATACAACGAGATCAAAGATGAATTTTCTAAGGACGAATATATTAAGATTGCCAAACTGAATGCGATCCTCTGCCTGGCTGACGCAATGGACCGCAGTCACAAGCAGAAGTTTTCCAAGGTGACGGTGCGCAAGCAGAATTACGACTTGATCATCACCGGATATTCCTTATACGATATTACTTTGGAACAGGGAATGTTCCGTCAACATTCCCCATTTTTCGAGGAAGCATTTGGTATACTTCCTGTCCTCAAGCAAAAAAAGACCATATAGAAAGGAGACAAACGAGTTATGAGTACAAAATCGATCTATGCAAAACCTGAATATTTTTATAACCGTGAACTTAGCTGGCTGCTCTTCAACCGGCGCGTATTGGAGGAGGCAAAGGACAAACAACTGCCTTTATTAGACCGCTTAAAGTTTTTGAGCATTACTTCTTCTAATCTGGATGAATTTTTTATGATCCGTGTGGCTTCCTTAAAAGATATGGTACAGGTCAATTATACCAAAAAAGATATTGCGGGAATGACACCATCCGAACAGCTTAAGGCGATCAATGAACAGACACATCAGTTTGTCAAAGATCAATACGCCATTTACAACAATTCCCTCGTTCCTTCTTTGGAAAAGGAGGGCATCCACATTGTCTCTCATTACGAGGATCTGACCGCAGAGCAGTCTGCTTTTGCAGATGCCTACTTTACCAACGAAGTCTATCCTGTTTTGACTCCTATGGCAGTGGATTCCTCACGACCATTCCCTCTGATCCGCAATAAATCGCTCAATATCGGTGCGATCCTGCAGGCAAAAAAAGACGCTGCATCCAGCGGACAATTTCGTGAGTTATATATGAACCATCATTCTAAGAAAAAGAAAAATGACGGCAAAGAGGAAGAAATTGATTTTGCTACCGTACAGGTTCCCTCCGGACTGCCAAGATTTGTCGAGATCCCTTCTGCAAAAGAAGGTGAGAAAACCTTTCTTCTGCTGGAGCAGGTTATCGAAAAAAATATTGATAAATTGTTTATGAATTTTGAGATCCAATCTGTTTTTTCCTATCGTGTCATGCGTAATGCAGATCTGACGATCGAGGAAGATGAAGCTGCGGATCTGTTGATCGAGATCGAGCGACAGCTGAAGAAACGCCAGTGGGGCGAAGCGATCCGACTGGAAGTAGAAGCAGGCATCGACAAACGACTGTTAAAGAAACTTCGTCAGGAATTGCAGATCAAGGAAGAAGACATTTTCAAGATCAACGGTCCGCTGGATCTGACTTTTCTTATGAAACTGTCGGGGCTGGAAGGATTTGACGATCTTCGCACTCCAAAATATACCCCACAGCCTGCTAAATGGCTGCACGGAGATGAGCATTTGTTCCGCCAGATCCGCGAACACGATGTCCTGTTACATCACCCATACGAGACATTTGATCCGGTTGTGGATTTTGTCAAACAGGCAGCCAAAGATCCTCTGGTCTTGGCGATCAAGCAAACGCTGTACCGTGTCAGCAGCCACTCTCCGATCAGTTCGTCTTTGGCAGAGGCGGCAGAAACCGGCCAACAGGTCACGGTATTGGTGGAATTAAAAGCCCGTTTTGATGAGGAAAACAATATTATCTGGGCGCGTAAATTAGAGCAGGCAGGCTGCCATGTTATCTATGGTCTGGTCGGGCTCAAGACCCATAGTAAGATCACTCTGGTCGTCCGAAAAGAAGATGATGGCATCCGCCGTTATGTGCATCTTGGCACCGGAAACTATAATGACAGCACGGCAAAGCTTTATACCGACATGGGACTTTTGACCTGTCGAAAAGCCATTGGTGAAGACGCAACCGCCGTCTTTAACATGTTATCGGGATATTCCGAGCCTGCATTCTGGAACAAACTTGCGATCGCTCCGATCCGACTGCGCGACCGTTTCACCTCATTGATCAAGCGGGAAACAGAATTTGCCAAAGCCGGCAAAAAAACATTTATCCGTGCTAAAATGAATTCCCTCTGCGATGCAGGCATCATCACAACATTGTATGAAGCTGCCGCTGCCGGTGTAAAGATCGAATTAGTCGTTCGTGGTATTTGCTGCCTCAAAACCGGAATGCCGGGTATCAGCGAAAATATCACCGTGCGTTCCATTGTAGGCGACTTTTTGGAACATAGCCGCATTTTCCATTTCTATAACAATGGATTTGAGGAAATCTATATGGGAAGTGCCGATTGGATGCCTCGAAACCTTGACAAGCGTGTCGAGATCCTGTTCCCGGTAGAAGATGAAGCATTAAAGCAGGAAGTGATCCATATTTTGGACATTCAACTTGCTGATAATGTCAAAGCACGAGAAATGCAGGATGATGGCAGTTACCGCCGCGTCATTCGCGGTCGTGCCAAACGCCTTTGCTCCCAGGAATACTTCTGTAAAGAAGCGATCCGGGTACAGCAGAAACGCCAAAAACAGGCCTCTGCCAAAACAACTTTCGAGCCACTTCGCTCCGAACCGGAAAACAACCGTTAAAAAAAGAGCAAAACCAGCGTTTTGCTCTGCAAGAATTGCTAAAGCAATTCTTGATGGCATAACACCACATTATGAGCAGTTTCCTATAACGCAACA
>JALEPA010000253.1 GCA_022766515.1 Lachnospiraceae bacterium
AGTCGCAACGACCAATTTATTATAGACCTCTCCCAACTGCACGATCCTGCGGTTTAATTCCATCAGATCATTGTCATCCTGGATCTGCGGATATTTATTTTCATCCCGCACCATAAATTCATTGTTACCAATCGGCTGGATCTCAAGATAGTCGTAAAATCGCACCAGACGATCAATTTCTTCTTCCGGTTTCTCCTCCACGATCGCACGGAACAATTCTCCCGCCTCACAAGCAGACCCGATCATCAAGCCCTCACGCCACTTTAAAAACAAGCTCTTTGGCAGTTTTGGACGCCTGTTGAAATACTTCAAATGAGACTCGGACACCAAGCGATACAGGTTCACACGACCCGTCTCATTTTTTGCCAAAATAACAGCGTGATACGATGGCATCTTACGGATCGTCTCCTCATTTGGCACACCAAACTCATTCAACTGCGTCAAATTGCGAATGTCGCGGTCTTCCAGTCGTTTGATCATATTTAAGAAGATCCCGGCTGTCGCCTCGGCATCATCAACCGCGCGGTGATGGTGTTCCAGCGATACACCAAGCTGTTTTGCCACTGTGTGCAGTTTATAATTTTTCAGTTCCGGCAACAGCGCTCTCGCAACAGCTACCGTATCTACGATCGTGCAATCTAACGGAATGTTCTGATCCGATGCTTTCTGACCGATAAATCCCATATCAAAGCTCGCATTATGCGCCACCATGACAGCACCATCACAAAATTCCAAAAACTTTGGAAGGATCTCATGTATGTCAGGGGCATCACAAACCATCGAATCGTCGATCGAAGTCAACTGTGTGATATGATAGGGGATCGGGCGACCCGGATTGACAAAAGTACTGAACCGCTCCGTGATTGTGCGGTTTACTACCTTGACAGCACCGATTTCAATGATCTCATTACTCTTCGGTCCGATTCCCGTTGTCTCCAAGTCAAATACGACATAGGCAGCATCAAAATCCTGCCCTTTTTCATTCTGTACCGTATCGATCAGGTCATCAACCAAATATGCCTCTACTCCATACAACACCTTAAAATCATCGTCTTTATTCACTTCATGATCGGCATCCGGGAACGACTGTACCACACCGTGATCCGTGATCGCCACTGCAGGATGTCCCCAGCTCTGCGCCCGTTTTACGAAATCTCGTACCGGAACGACAGAATCCATCTCACTCATCTGTGTATGTGCATGCAGCTCTACTCTCTTACGACCCTCATAGCGGTCCATACGCTTTTCTCGTGTATCTTTTCCCGCCTTGATTCCTCGAACTGAACTGATCGTCACCTCTCTGCTAAAGGTATCGTAGATCGGTACTCCCTTAAGTTTGATAAATTTCCCCTTCTTAAGTTCTCCACCGATCGCCTCTAACTCTTCCGGTTCCAAAAAAATCTTTGCCTGAATGGAGTCCGTAAAATCGGTCATGTTAAACATATACAGGATCTTGCCGCTGCGAAGTTCTCTCTCTTCCGTTGAAGTGATCATTCCCTCTACGACAACTTCTCCACTTCCCTCCTGGATATCGGCAAGCTTGATCATCTCACCTTCACAGTTACGGCCATAAAAGCAGTCCTCGTCCACAGAAGCGCCCCAACTCTTTTTACGGTTTCCATAACCGCCTTCGTATTTTCTTCTTCCCTGCGGCTTGTCGGAAGTCTCCTCTTTCTTTGCTTTTGCCTTTCCCTGTGAAGATTCCGCAGATTTCTTATCGGAAGCTGCCTTTGCCTGCGGTGCCTGTGTCTGCATCTGCAAAGCATCCCCAGGCATCTGTGCCGATCCGTGAAAATCATCCGGAATCTGCGTAGCATACGCTTCTTCTGCTGCCAGTGCCTCATCTGCATAAAAATCCCCCGAAACAGCGACAGAAATGTCATTCTCCTGCTTCACTGCCCGCGCGGAAGATGCCTGTTTCTCACGGTCTTCCTGTGCCAAAACAGCATGATAAGTGATCGGAACTTCCTCTTTTTCGACCGGCTCACGGTAAGTGATCTCGATGGAGATATCCATTCCTGCCTTATCCGCAAAAAGTTTCGTCACCTTTTCCTTCACAGCTGTCTCTCTGGCACGAAACAGATCGTCATCATCACAGCACAAAAAAAGGGTATCTCCCTCTACCCGACATTCTCCACTGTAAAACATATTAAATTCTAATACATTGTCTTCCTTTAAGATCAGCAGAATACTATCCTTGTATTCCTGCCAGAAATTCTCCGGATTGTATTGATTCGATAACCGAAAGCGTTCCTTGACCACAACAGAAAACCCAGCCTGCTCAAACTGCTGCTGCAACGCAAATTGCAGCAGAGCGATTTCTCGATAAGGGATCACATGATCACAGACCAACTGTACGCTCACCGTTTTTGTCTCTCGAACGACCAATACACGCTCCACATAGACGGCATCAAACAATTTCTGCTGTCTTGCTGTCAGTGACAGGTCGACAAAAGTTTCTTGTAATAACTTTTCCATACGATTACATCCCTATCATGATCGGGTACTGACACCCTGACCTTATACCGCAAAAGATGCTCGCAATTACTGCATCTTTTGTAATTCCTTTTCCAATGCCTGCAACAACTGGTCCTCCGGTACTTTGCGGATGATCTCTCCCTTTTTGATCAAAAGACCTTCCCCTTTGCCGCCGGCGATTCCAATATCTGCTTCTCTGGCTTCTCCCGGACCGTTTACCACGCATCCCATAACTGCCACCTTAATGTCCAGATCCATGTCTTTGACCATCGTCTCCACTTGATTTGCCAAGCCGATCAGATCGATCTGCGTTCTTCCACAAGTCGGGCAGGAAACAACCGTAACTCCACCCTTTCGCAGTCCCAGTGTGCGAAGGATCAGCTTTGCCGAACGAACTTCTTCCACCGGATCTCCCGTCAATGATACACGGATCGTATCTCCGATCCCCTGATATAAAATGTTACCAAGTCCGATTGCCGACTTAATATTTCCCGACATCAGCGTTCCGGATTCGGTAATGCCGACATGCAGTGGATAATTTGTTTGCTTCGCGATCAACTCATGAGCCCGAATACTCATTAGGACATCCGATGATTTGATGCTGATGACCAAATTGTCATATCCCATGTTTTCGATCAATTCGACTTTTTGCAGAGCACTCTTAACCAAGCCCTCCGCTGTTACCTTGCCAAATTCCTGTATAATATCTTTTTCCAAAGAACCACTGTTGACTCCGACACGGATCGGAATGTTACGCTCCTTTGCCACATCAACAACTGCCTTCACCCGGCTTTCTTCTCCGATATTTCCCGGATTGATACGGATCTTGTCTGCGCCGTTTTCCATTGCCGCGATCGCAAGGCGATAGTCAAAATGAATGTCCGCAACAAGTGGAATGTGGATCCGTGATCGAATCTTTCCCAGCTGTTTAGCAGCCTCCATTGTAGGCACGGCACAGCGGATAATATCACAGCCTGCCTGCTCCAATGCAAGAATCTGTGCAACGGTTGCTTCCACATCTTCTGTCTTGGTATTCGTCATCGACTGGATAGCGATCGGATTGCCACCGCCAATCTTTCGATCTCCAATCTGCACTACTTTTGTATGTTCTCTCATCCGGATCCTTTTCCCCTTTCTATTTACCTGAACAAGATCGATCATGATCAGACACGCATCCGGTGCAGTCTGTCAAAAGTTTCCCGTTCCCCAACAAATTTCTCTTAATGAATGATCTTAATAATATCGTTGTACAGCACGAATACCATAAACAACATCAGCACTACGAAACCGCCAAAATGTACATAGCCTTCTTTCTCTCGGTCGATCGGCTTTTTGCGGATTGCTTCAATAATAATAAACACCAGTCTTCCACCATCGAGTGCAGGAAGTGGCAGCAGGTTCATCACACCTAAGTTGGCACTTAACAACACTGCCATATACAGCATACTGATCAATACGGCTTTGATTCCATAATCGGATGTCTGCGTGATCACTGTACCAACCGTATCCACGATTCCGACCGGACCGGATACATCATTCATTGATAGCTTACCTGTCACTAACTGACCCAGACTCGCTACTGTCGTTTTGATCCAATATTCTACCTCAATGAAACTGTAATGCAGCACATCTAAAGCATTTCCACCCGGCTCATCCATCGCTGCATAAAATCCCAATGTCTTTGTCTCATATGGCTCCGGTGTGATCTCGTATGTCTTTTCTTTTCCATCCCTTTCGATCACAAAAGTCACTGCGGAGCCGTCACTGTTTTCCTGTGACATCACCTTGCCAAGCTCTTCTCCATTGTGAACTGCCGTTCCGTTTATACTTTTGATGATATCTCCTGTCTTGATACCTGCTTTGGCAAATGGCTTACCCTTGCTGATATCTGCAACAGAGGTGTCACTGGTTGACTGATTTCCATAAGAAAAACCAAACAAATATGTCTTATAGTTTGGATCAAGCGTAACGGTCTGCACCTTGCCATCTCTCTCAAATTCTACTTCTACAGGATCTCCATTCAACGGATGAAGCATCAGATTCGTATCAATTTCACGACCGATCCGAATTTTTCTTCCGTCTACCTTACGGATGATGTCTCCCTTCTGGATTCCTGCTGTCTGTGCCGGCTGGTTGTCATATACGATCTCAACCTTTGGAATATCAATGCCGGAATTAGCAAGAATGATCACCGAAAAGACAAATGCCAAAATAAAGTTAAAAAATGGTCCGGCAAAGATAATGGAAAATCTCGCCCATACCCCTTTTTTATTAAACGAGTTCTCTGCATCGTTCTCTTCGTCCTCTCCTACCATTGCGCAGGAGCCACCGATCGGCAATAATTTCCAGGAATACTTAGTCACATCC
Organism: Lachnospiraceae bacterium; assembly: GCA_022766515.1. Lineage (GTDB taxonomy): Bacteria > Bacillota > Clostridia > Lachnospirales > Lachnospiraceae > Butyribacter. Next base: position 4,846 of record JALEPA010000253.1, read on the forward strand.
TGCCAATCCTCTTTTTCATATCGTTTGGAGGAACAGAAAAAACGAAGCATGGGACCTTTTTTCGTCTTCGCAAAAGTGATAATACGAGGTCCCATACCAACGGAAAATTCCGGTACTCCTACTCCATGTTTTTTCGCGAGCGCAAAGTGTCCCAATTCATGAAACACAACGATCACGGTAAATATCAATAAAGCTGCAATAATGTTCATATATTTTCTTCCTTTCTGCCGTTTGCACCACCTTTATCGGCTTTACAAAGAACCATTAAGCCTTTCTTCGATCTGACGATATACCTGTTGTTCTGTCTCTAAAATCTCATCCAACGATGGCGCTTCGATCAAGTTATGATGTTCCATACACCACTCGATTGTCTCCGGTATCTCTAAATAAGAGATCTTCCGGTCTAAAAAGAGTGCCACCGCTTTTTCATTTGCCGCATTTAAGACGGTTGGCATACTGCCGCCGATCTTTCCCGCATCATACGCCAGTTGTAGTCCGCGAAAAGTATCCGGATCCGGCTTTTGAAATGTGATCTCCTGCATTTTCCAAAAATCCAGACGATCTCCCGGCAGATTTCTACGCTCCGGGTAACACAATGCATACTGGATCGGCAGTTTCATGTCCGGCGTACCAAGCTGTGCCATCACTGCACCATCCGCAAATTCCACCATAGAATGAATAATACTCTGTGGCTGGATCACGACTTGGATCTGCTCCAAAGAGACATCAAACAACCACTTTGCCTCGATCACTTCCAAGCCCTTATTGACCATCGTTGAGGAGTCAATCGTAATCTTTCTTCCCATACTCCAATTAGGGTGCTTGAGCGCATCCTCGACCTGCACATTGGCAAGTTCCTGTCTGGTCTTTCCGCGAAAAGGACCACCGGATGCCGTCAAAAGGATCTTTTTGAGTGCTCCATGTGGTTCTCCGTTCAAACACTGAAAGATTGCCGCATGCTCACTGTCCACCGGCAGCAATTTCACCCCGTATTGCTTGATCATCGGCATGATAATATGTCCTGCCGTCACTAAAGTTTCTTTGTTGGCAAATGCAATGTCCTTACCTGCTTTGATTGCCTCAATGACCGGACGGATCCCGATCATTCCGACCACTGCTGCCACAACGATCGTTGCCTCAGACAGCGTTGCACAAGCGATCAGTCCGTCCATCCCGGAAAGGATCTCCGGTTTTTCAGAAAGATCACTGCGTCCCTGCAGTTTTTTCTCCAATTCCAATGCCTTTTGCTCTTGATAAACACATACCACCTTCGGACAAAATTCTTCTATCTGTTGCTCTAACAACACAATGTTTGACCCTGCCGCCAGACTGACGACACACATATCTTCATTGTTCCGAACAACCTCTAAGGTCTGCGTTCCGATTGATCCGGTAGACCCCAATATTGCAATCTGCTTCATTGTCCTATCTCAACCCTTTCTTTCCCTTCCTTCATCGTCTATTTTCCTGCTACTGCGTGAAACAAGGTTATTAAATAATATGCAACCGGTGCCGTAAAAATAATACTGTCAAAGCGGTCCAAAATGCCGCCATGTCCCGGTATCAATTTGCCATAATCTTTGATGTCATGATTTCTTTTGATCGCAGATGCCGTCAGATCTCCGATCTGCGAGATGATGGAAGATACGCCACCGATCACGGCAAACTGCCACCATAACTCATGCGAATCGCGGTAAAATGCCAGTGCAAACAAGAAACCGATCAGTGCCGCTCCGATAATGCCGCCTACGCATCCCTCGATCGTCTTATTCGGACTGAGTTTGGATGGCATTTTGTGCTTTCCAATCAATTTTCCTACACAGTAAGCGCATGTGTCAGATCCCCATGCTCCGATGAAGATCAACCATACCGCTAAGACGCCACCGTCCAAAAAGCGCACCTGAAATACATACGATAACATCAGTGTGACATAAAACAATCCGAAGAAAGTCATAATGACCTGCTCGCTATTGTATTTCGGATAAGCAATCACATAACATGCCATCATCAACATCATAGTCACTACCATCGTCATGATCAGCCACTGTGAATTGCCTGATCCGATCAACAGATCAATCCCTATACCGGCAAGATATCCAATGACTGCCGGAATTGATCTCTCCATTCCTACCGCACGGTAAAGTTCAAACAATCCAATCACTGAAATGGCGGAGATCACCCAAAATAAAGGAGCTCCTCCGATCACCATTACCGCAATGGTGATCGCCATCAATACAATTCCACTACCTAATCTTGTCCAAAACATACTGACAATCCTTTCTATTTCTTTA
>JALEPA010000263.1 GCA_022766515.1 Lachnospiraceae bacterium
TCTACATCATCGACTTTGACCGGACGGAAAGTACCCAGTCCGACATGCAATGTCACCCTGGCGATCTGCACACCCATATCCTGTATCTTCTGCAACAGCTCTGTCGTAAAATGCAGTCCGGCGGTTGGTGCTGCTGCCGAACCCTCATACTTAGCATATACCGTCTGATAACGGTTTTTATCCTGTAATTTATGTGTAATATATGGTGGCAGTGGCATCTGACCCAACTGATCCAAAATTTCTTCAAAAATACCATCGTATTCAAAACGGATCAAGCGGTTGCCTTCCTCGACAACCTCTAACACCTCTGCCTTTAATAATCCATTTCCAAAAGACAGACGCATACCCGGTCTTGCCTTTTTGCCCGGCTTGACGAGAGTCTCCCACACGCTGTCTGATTTGCGCTTGAGCAAAAGAACCTCGACCTTTCCTCCTGTCTCCTCTCTCTCTCCGATCAATCTTGCCGGGATCACCTTCGTATCGTTGATGACCAGACAGTCTCCCGGATGAAGATATTCTACAATATCGTGAAATACCCGGTGCGTCCACTCTCCCGTATTTTTATCCAACACCATCAATCTGGATGAGTCTCTCTGCTCCAAAGGATCCTGTGCGATCAACTCCTCCGGTAAATCATATGCAAAATCCGCTGTTCTCAATGTAATTCCTCCAATTAGTTCAAAATAAATTTCTCAATGACATCTGCCACGCCGTCTTCATCGTTACTTGCCGTCACATAATCAGCCCGCTCTTTCACCACATCCTGAGCATTCGCCATCGCCACACCAAGTCCGGCATAAGCGATCATGGAACAGTCGTTAAATCCATCTCCGCAGGCGATCAGATCATCTTTTGTCATTCCTAATTTTTCACATAAATGTGCCAATGAATTTGCCTTATCCACACCTTTCGGAATCAGTTCCAGGAAAAACGGCTCGGATCTGCCGACATCGATGCGCGAACCAAATCGTTCACGAAATTCGATCTCCAGTTTTTCTGCATACTCCGGTTCTGCCGTTCCCAGGCACTTGTTGACCGGGATCTCCAGTTTTGACACCGGATCTGCTTCCGGATAGATCGTCAGTCCATTGATCCGCGCCTCCAACTGCATATATTCATCGACCTTTTCTCCGGATATGATCCCATAATCCTGATAGGTCATCATTCCGATGTTCTTTTCCCTTGCCACAGCAAACAACTCCGGTACAATATCCTCCGGCATCACCTGCTGAAACAGCACCTCTCCTGTGCGGCAGTCCTGGATCTTTGCTCCATTATACGACAGCATATAACCGCCCTTTTGATCCATTTCCAATTCTTTTGCGACTGAAAGCACACCCGGTGTAGGTCGTCCGCTCGCCAAAGCAAGAATGTGTCCCTGCTCCTGCATTTTACGGATCGCCTCTCTGGTTCGTGGCGTAATCTTTTTTTCTGAATTTGTCAATGTTCCATCTAAGTCTAACGCTAATAATTTTTTTCCCATTTTGTCCTCACTTTTTACAGTATGCATTATGCAAACTGGCTGTTATACAACTTCGCATAAAATCCATTTTGTGCAAGCAGACTCTCGTGATCGCCCTGCTCAATAATATTACCGTCTTTCATTACTAAGATAATATCCGCATTTTGGATCGTTGATAATCGGTGTGCCACGATAAAACTCGTGCGTCCTTCCATCAATTTTGCAAATGCCCGCTGGATCTTGATCTCTGTACGGGTATCGATCGAGGATGTTGCCTCATCCAAGATCAGCATAGATGGTTTGGACAACATGATACGAGTAATACAAAGCAACTGCTTTTGTCCCTGACTGAGGCTGTCGCCATCTTCTTTCACAACCGTCTCATATCCATTTGGCAAACGGCGGATAAAGCTGTGTGCATGTGTCGCCTTCGCTGCCTCGATCACTTCTTCTCTGGTCGCATCCGGTTTACCAAGCAAAATATTATCTAAGATCGTTCCGTCTTTGATCCATGTTTCCTGCAAAACCATTCCAAAAGAAGTGCGCAGATCACCACGCGTCATATCGCGAATATCCACGCCATCCACTAAGATCTTTCCTTCATTGACATCATAAAAACGCATCAACAAATTGATCAATGTTGTCTTTCCACATCCGGTCGGACCTACGATCGCGACACGCTGACCCGGCTTTACATGAAGGTTCAGGTCGTGAAGCAATGGCTGCTCCGGCACATAAGAAAAGGATACCTGTTCAATATCTACCTGTCCCAAAACACGGTCAGGTTTGACACCAGGATCCGCATCCGGCTCCTGTGCCTCTTCCTCGATCAATGCAAACACTCTTGCTGCACATGCCACCGCATTTTGCAGCTCTGTGATCACACTGGAAATCTCATTAAATGGTTTCGTATACTGGTTTGCATAACTTAAGAAGCAGGAAAGCTGACCTACCGTAATACCTGCCGCTCCACCGCGCAATACGAAAAACGCACCGACTACGCCAACGCCAGCATAAACAAGGTTGTTAATAAATCTGGTAGACGGATTTACTGTAGAGGAAAAGAATGTCGCCTGCAGCGAATATTTTTCCAAACGGTCATTGATCTCATCAAATTGCTCCATCGCATCTTCTTCATGTCCGTACGCCTGTACCACACGCTGATTTCCGATCATTTCATCAATAAAAGCAGTCTGCTCACCTCTTGTCTCCGACTGCTGCACAAACATACGATGCGTCTTGCGGGCAATAAAGCTTGCCACGAAGAAAGATAATGGTGTCACAAGTACAACGACCAATGTGATCCACACATTGAGCCGAAGCATGAAAAGTAAAGTACCAAGAATGGTCAAAACTCCTGTAAATGCCTGTGTAAATCCAAGCAGCAGACCATCCGCAAACTGATCCACATCTGCGATCACACGGCTTACAATATCTCCGGACGGATGTCCATCCAAATATTTGAGTGGAAGGATCTGGATGCGCTCAAAAGCATCTTTGCGGATCTCTCGCATCACCAGATAGGTAATGCGGTTGTTGCACACATTCATCAACCACTGTGACACACCTGTGATCAAGAGCACAACGACCATTTTTTGCAAGATCGGCATCAACAATACAAAATCAACTTTTCCCGCATCGATCATGCAGTCGATCGCATCTCCTGTCAAAATTGGCAGATACAGTGTCGTAACTACCGTTACTGCTGCAAGCGCCAAAGATAAAAGTACCAAAAACCAATGTTTTCTGATATACAAAAGTATTTTTTTAATCGTTCCTGTTTTCATTTAACCCTCATTTCTGAGCAACTTTTGCTGCAACATTTGTGTCCTTAAATTGGGACTGATGAATTTCCTGATACACGGCACATTCCCTCATCAACTGTTCATGTGTTCCCATGCCGACTACCTCGCCATCGTCTAACACAATGATCTTATCTGCATATTGAATCGAAGAGGTTCTCTGTGATACCAAAAAGACGGTCGGATGATATGGCAGTTTCTTAATATTGGCACGAAGTTCTGCATCAGTTGCATAATCCAGTGCCGATGTGCTGTCATCCAAGATCAGGATCTCCGGCTGTCTTACCAAGGCTCTGGCAATGCTCAAACGCTGTTTTTGTCCACCGGACAGATTTCGTCCTCCCTGTTCGATCATCGCATGGATCCCGCCCTCTTTTGCCATAACAAAGTCGTAGCTGCAAGCGTCCTTCAATGCCTGTATGATCTCCTCTTCGGTCGCATCATCCTTTCCCCAGGAAATATTTTCTGCGATCGTACCATGAAACAGCACTGCCTTTTGCATCACGATACCGATACGACTGCGCAATGTCTCGAACGGCATGCTGCGCACATCCTCACCATCGATCAAAACAGCGCCTTCCGTCACATCATAAAATCGTGGGATCAAATTGACTAATGTCGATTTGCCGGATCCCGTTCCGCCGATCACACCAACTGTTTCACCGGGCTGCACCGAAAAGTTAACATGTTCCAAAGAAGGATCTCCTTCTCCTGTATAATTGATCGCCACATTTTGGAAAGTGACTTTTGCTGACGCAGCGGATGCCTCCTTATCCTCGATCGTCAAAGAATTTTGCATGTCCATCACTCGCTGCAAACGCTTTCCACTGGCAACCGCCTTGGTTGTCAGGACGATCGTATTCGCTAACTTGACTAACTCTACCAGGATCTGCGACATATAATTGACTAATGCTACAACATCACCTTGTGCCAGACCGCCCACATTGATGCGGACCGCTCCGGTATAGAGAAGTACCACAAGCGCCACATTGATCATGACATAAGTAACCGGATTGGTCAGTGCGGCTACTCTTCCAACACACAGCTGCATTTTCGTCAATGTGCTGTTTTCCTCGCGAAAGATTTCCTCTTCGCTTTCTTCTTTATGGAAAGCACGGATCACTCGCACACCAGTCAGGTTCTGGCGAACTCTTCCAAGCACCTTGTCCAAATTTCCCTGCACCTTTTGGTACATCGGCATCGTGACCAGCATCACGCCAAAAACTACGATAGCAAGTAACGGAATGACACATACAAAGATCAATGCTGCTTTTACATCGATCGTAAATGCCATGACCATTGCACCAAATACAATAAATGGCGAACGCAGCAAGAGACGCAGTACCATGTTCGTTCCTGACTGCACCTGATTGATGTCACTGGTCATTCGCGTGATCATCGTAGAAGTGCCTAGCGTGTCCATTTCCTTAAACGATAAACTTTCGATTTTTTCAAACAAACCATGCCGGAGCTTAGTTGCAAATCCGACCGCAGCTTTTGCCGCAAAATATTGCGCGATCAGCGAACAGGTCAATCCGACAACGGCAAGCAGTAATAAGATCCCACCGTGTCCGAGAATGTAGGCTTTGTCATTCCCCTCGATTCCCTTATTAATGATCGCCGCCATGACTAACGGCACTGTCAAGTCAAAACAGGACTCTAACAGCTTAAACAGCGGTGCGATCACACACTCCTTTTTATAACTCCCTAAATATGATAGTATA
>JALEPA010000008.1 GCA_022766515.1 Lachnospiraceae bacterium
CAGTTTGAGGTGTTTTATTCCAAAGAATACAAAGCCTGCTCTGTGAAGAAAATGGGACAATTATCCGGTGCGATCCGGATCAATACGGACATTAACCTGTTGGAGATGGAGTTAGATTATAGCCATATTCCGAAGGAAGAACTGCAGGATCTGTTCCGGGCGATCCAGTTAAAAAAGAAATATTACCGTCTGAAAAACGGTGCTTTTATTGATCTGATGGCACAGGATAGACAGACGGAGGAGTTGCGGGAACTGTTGGCGATCGGAGAAGTTACGGATAACGATACCGTGACATTTTCACAAATGCTTGCGTTAGAAGTCGAAGAACTGCTTCCACATACGCAGAAAATCCAGAGGGAACAGGGATACCGCCAATTACTGCAGGATTTACAGCATCCGGAGGAAGAGCCACAGCCGTTACCAAAGGAAATGGAGCCGATCCTCAGACCGTATCAAAGAGTCGGTTACAGCTGGCTTTGTACTCTGGCAAAATACGGAATGGGTGGAATTTTGGCAGACGATATGGGACTTGGCAAAACGGTGCAGACGATCAGCTATATTGTTGCCCATCCCGATACAAGGACATTGATCGTGTGTCCTACCTCGTTAGCGTACAACTGGCAGGAGGAGTTTGCGAAGTTTGCACCGCAGATCACGACGAAGATCGTGTCAGGAACGCCACAGGAGCGACAGGAAGTGTTAGATGGCAGTCAGGAATGTCAAGTGTTGATCACGACATATCCTTTGATCCGAAAAGATGTGGCAAGATATAAGGAAATGGAGTTTGATGCCTGCTTTATTGACGAGGCACAGTTTATCAAAAATCCTTCTTCGCTTGGGGCGAAGGCGGTAAAATCCATTCGTGCGGCACATCGTTTCGCTTTGACCGGAACACCGATTGAAAATACCCTGTCAGAGCTGTGGTCGGTATTTGATTTTGTCATGCCTGGCTTTTTGGCAAAATACCGTAATTTTGCAGAGCAATATGAGAAGCCGATCTTGAAGGATCATGATCCGTATCGATTGCAGCGCCTGCAAAAGAAGATCCGTCCGTTTGTACTGCGTCGTATGAAAAAAGATGTATTACCGGAATTGCCGGATAAGATCGAGACGAGACGCATGGCAGAGATGGGACCAAAGCAGAGAAAGATCTACGATGCCTATTTATCCCGGATCCAGACGGAGTTAGAAGAAAATGGAAATCTGGCAGACGGCAAGGGAAGGATTCAAGTGCTGGCGGCACTTACAAGACTGCGGCAGATCTGTTGTCATCCTGCGACTTTTATTGAAAACTATCACGGGGGCAGCGGTAAATTAGAGCTTTTGATGGAACAGCTGCCGGATATTTTGCAGGGCGGACACAGCGTGATCGTATTCTCACAGTTTACGAGTATGCTTTCGCTGATCGGAAGTGAGTTGCGCAAGCTGGATATACCGTTTTATTATCTGGCAGGTTCGACAAGCGCACAGGAGCGTAAACGCGAAGTGAAAGAGTTTAATCGTGGAGAAGTCAAAGTCTTTTTGATCTCCTTAAAAGCAGGGGGAACCGGATTGAATTTGACCGGAGCAGATACGGTGATCCATTTTGATCCCTGGTGGAATCCGGCGGTCGAAGATCAGGCGACAGACCGTGCATACCGCATTGGACAGAAGAAAAAAGTGCAGGTCATCAAGTATGTGATGAAGGATTCCATAGAGGAAAAAATCTATGAATTGCAGAAGCGCAAGAAAAATTTGTCGGACAATTTGATCCAGGTGGGCGAAAGCTTTGTCAGTCAGTTGACGATGGATGAGATCAAAGAGCTGTTTTTGTAGAAAAAAAGCTTGCATTTGTGTGGCAATCATGTTATTCTGTTGAAGTTGTGAGTAGAGATATTCCGCTGTTACGGTTGCAATAGCACACAAGTATTAAGAATGTCAACATCAGAAGGAGGTTCAATATGAACGATATTATTAAGGCGATTGAAAATGAGCAGTTAAAATCTGACATCACAGATTTTAATGTGGGAGACACTGTAAAGGTATACGCAAAGGTTATCGAGGGTAGCAGAGAGCGTATCCAGGTATATGAGGGAACTGTTTTGAAGAGACAGAACGGTGGCGCTCGCGAGACATTTACAGTTAGAAAGCTTTCTAACGGCGTAGGTGTTGAGAAGACATGGCCATTACATTCTCCAATCATCGACAAGATCGAAGTAGTTCGTAGAGGTAAAGCTAGAAGAGCTAAATTGTTCTATCTTCGTGACCGTGTTGGTAAGGCTGCAAAGGTAAAAGAAGTCGTAAAATAATAAGGTTTCTTAATAGGAACGGACAGGGCGTCGCTTATGCGGCGCCTTTTTGTTTTTGCACCGGTTTTGCGTTTTGCTCTTTCTCCAATGAATAGTAAAATGCATTTGTGTAACATTACCCCACCAAGAATTGCTCTTGCAATTCTTGCAGAGCAAAACGCCGGTTTTGCTCTTTTTTTCACATTTATTTAATATAATTGGACTATTTTTGTAACAAATTTATGCTAACATTGGAAACCGTGTGGAGGGATTGTTCCATAGGAGCATATAGTGATCCGATACCACACTTCCAAAAGGATAAAAATACAACAATAGAAATGAGGGTTTATAGATGCAAAAGAGTATGAAGATCGTGATCGGTGTGACGGCTGCGGCAGTGCTGGCGGTCGGTGGATTAGCCGGTTATCGGATGTATGGAACATATCAGACAAACAAGCAGGCGGAAGCGTTAGCAAAGGAGCAAAAGCTCCAGAGAGATACCGTAGCATCGTATGCCGACAAGACCTACACCGGAAAAAA
>JALEPA010000077.1 GCA_022766515.1 Lachnospiraceae bacterium
GGGAGATTTTCAGGCAATGACAAATTTTACCAAAGTGATCCACAAACGCATTGCACAGAAGAAATGTGTCACGATTTATCCGGAGGCGCATATATGGCCGTATTACACGAAGATACGCCCCTTTAAGGCGGATTCCTTTGGGTTTGCCGTGCAGGAAAAAGCGCCGGTATATTGTTTTACCAATACTTACCGGAAGCGCAGATGGCGCAAGACGCCTCGGCTGGTTACCTATGTTGATGGCCCGTTTTATGTACAGGAAGAGGGTTCCAAACGACAGCAAAAAATGCAGTTACGGGATGAGGTATATCAGACAATGGTGAAACGAAGCCGTGAGAACACGGTGGAAGTTATAAAATACATCAAAAAGGATAAAACCAATGTTTAGAACGGTTGATAGGAGAAATTCCTGTCCGATAAAGGGGACAACACAGAAAGGAAACAGGTAACGAATGAATATATTGTTTTCAGGGAATGAGAAGGTGTTTGACGGCGTTTTGACATGTATGCTGTCTATCTTGAAAAGGACAGCAACAAAAGAGCCTTTTTGCTTTTATGTCATGACGATGGATGTCTCACATTTAAAACCGGAATATACACCGATCAGTGATGATGCAGTACGGTTTTTGAGACATGTGGCAAAGCAATACAATGATGCAAATGAGGTAGTTCCTTTGGATGTGACAGAGTTGTATCGCCAAGAGTTTGACGGATGTCCGAATGAACAGTGTTATTGTTCGCCCTATACATTGCTGCGCTTGTTTTTGGATAGAATACCAAATGTGCCGGATAAGATCTTGTATCTGGATGTGGATACTATGTTCCAGCATGATATTGCACTGCTGTATGATACGGATATATCCGAGTATGAGTATGCGGCAGCGAGAGATCACTACGGAAAATATTTGATCAATCCGAATTATATCAATGCCGGGGTGCTGTTGTTCAATATGAAAAAGGTACAGGAAACCGGATTGCTGCGCAAAGCGCGTGAGTTGATCAAGACGAAAAAACTGTTGTTTGCGGATCAAAGCGCGATCTACCGCAGCACGACGAAGAAAAAGATGCTGCCACAACGGTTCAACGATCAGAAGTTTTTACACTCTCACACGGTTGTGAGACATTTTTCCAAACGATTGTTTTACCTGCCTTATCCGCACACGGAAAATGTAAAACAGTGGAATGTCAGTCGTATGTATCGCGTGTTTGGCTACCGTGCATTTGATGATATTATTTACGAATATATGTATTGGAAAGGAGTATACGAGCATGAGAAGACTAACATCCTTGAAGACGAAAAATAGTCGGATCGTCCCGGTGTTTTTTGCCTGTGATGATGCGTATGTAAAATACATGATGGTGACGATGGCTTCTTTGATCGCCCATGCATCACCAAGAAAAAAGTATCGCCTGTATGTGTTGCACACCAATATTTCTTCCGGTAACAGACGGAAGGTGAAAAGTCTGGAGCAGAAAAATGTACAGATTGATTTTTATAATGTATCGGAGGATCTGGCGCGGATCGAAAAGAAACTGGCAGTGCGGGATTATTATTCCTGCACGACCTATTATCGTGTGTTTATCGCAGACAAATTTCCACAGTATGACAAGGTCGTATATATTGACAGTGATACGATCCTGCTGGATGACATTGGAGAGTTTTATAATTACCAGCTCGGTGAGAACTATATCGGTGCGATCCAGGATTATCTGGTCGTTCATCAGGAAGTGTTTAGCGAGTATGTGGAACGAGTGCTTGGCGTGTCCAGAGCAGCTTATTTCAATGCAGGAGTTGTGCTGATCAACAGCGATCAGTTCCGCAAACAAAAGATCCAAAAGAAGTTTGTCGATCTTCTTGGAACCTATTCCTTTGTCGTTGCACAGGATCAGGATTACCTGAATATTTTATGCCAAAATCATGTGCTTTGGATCGATTCTAAATGGAATGTACAGATGTCAGAAACACAGCTTCGGAATACAGACAAGATCGGATTGGTGCACTACAATCTTGCAGAGAAACCTTGGCATTATAAAGATGGAAAATATGCAGAGCAGTTTTGGGAGTATGCAAAGCAGACCCCTGATTATGATTTGCTGCAAAAAGAGCTGGATAATTTCAGTGAAGAGGATATGGAAGTCGATCAGATGTCCGGTGAAAATCTGTTGAGCTTAGCAGTTGAGGAGATTCACAAGGAGGACAATTATCTGAATCGTTTTGCGGCGTATGTTCCTAAGCCGCTTGCAAGACAGGAGATTGTTGCGAAGATCGAGCAGTATGAGCGTGAGGGCAGATTTGACGAAGATGTAGAGGCAGATCCGCCGGGAAGAGAACTGTTACCGAATGAAGTGGATTATTTGCGTAAATCAGCAAACAGCCGTATCCGAACGCGATATGCGTTTTCGATCGCTCGTTGGTTTATGGATACGATGCTGCACAAAAAGCGTCTGATCGTGAAAGAGATCAAGGGCATAGAAAATTTCAAAAAGCTTTCGAGCGGAGCTGTCATTACCTGTAACCACATTAATGCAATGGACAGCTTTGCAATGCAGATCCTGTACGAAAAAGCGCACAAGAGAAAGAAACTGTTTCGCGTGATCAGCGAGGCAAACTACACATCTTTTCCGGGATTTTTTGGCTTTTTGATGCGCAACTGCAATACTTTGCCGCTTAGCTCTAATCGAGATACGATGAAGAAATTTATGAAGGCGGTTTCCACGATCTTGAAAAAGGGACATTATGTTCTGATCTATCCTGAGCAGAGTATGTGGTGGAACTATCGCAAACCAAAGCCGCTCAAAAAGGGAGCATTTCAGTTTGCGGTCAATAATAATGTGCCGGTTCTTC
>JALEPA010000086.1 GCA_022766515.1 Lachnospiraceae bacterium
CCTTTTTGCTTGGCAGCATTTTAGAGCGAATAGTTTGTGCGCCAAGGTGGAAGTCTGTCCCAATGATTTTTGGACAGGGAATATTGCAGACAACGATCCAGTATGTATTTTTTTACATAGGATTAAGCTATACGACAGGAGCCAAAGCGTCGATCATTAATGCATCAAATGCTTTTTTCGCGATCATTATCGCCCATTTTTTATTGCAAAACGAAAAGATCACTTGGCGCAAATGTATCGGATGTTTCGTGGGATTTGCAGGCGTGATCGTTATGAATCTGGCACCCGGAGCACTCGGAGGCGGATTTTCCTGGAATGGAGAGGGATTTGTTTTGCTCTGCTCTATTGCCTATGGTGCCAGCTCTGTGACATTAAAGAAAATTGGACATCTGGAGTCCTCGACCACGATCACGGCTTTTCAGCTGTTATTCGGTGGGGCAGTATTGATCTTGATCGGTTGGGGCTGCGGTGGGCAGATTCATGGATTTACCATCAGATCGATCGTTTTGTTGGTCTATATGGCAGCGTTATCGGCAGTGGCATTTTCTATTTGGACCGCATTATTACAGCATCATTCGGTTGGAAAGATTGCAATCTATGGATTTAGCATACCGGTATTTGGTGTGGTGTTATCCGGATTACTGTTGGGGGAGACGATTGTGAATCTCTCGAATCTGCTTGCGTTAGTGCTTGTCAGTGTGGGGATTATTATTGTCAACCGTACACCCGGAAAACAGACGGCAAACTAGCGATCTCTGCCGCTTTGTCATTAAGCGTTATGGACTATGCCATTACCCTGAATCTATGAAGTTTATCTGCGAAATTTATGTAGTTAATCTGCAAAATTTATGACTTGAGATTTTTGGTAAAATAAGGTATGCTATAGAGGATGTCCATACGACTGGCGGATAAATGGGAGCACCCATAGGGAGTATGGAATTTTGAGGAACAGCCGACCGCCTGGGCAGCCATTATGGGACTCCCAGGTGGTCTTTTTGAATGTATAAGAACTTTTCGGTTTTGTGACAGCATACCCGCAAAACAGAGAAGCTGCTTTTTGCAGACGGAAAAAGCTGCAGAAAGCAGAGTATAAACAGGTGTGTATGCAGAAAAGAGGACGAAAGATGCAAATGATTTCATTGGAGCAGGAGTTGAAAAACAATGCATATCCGGGACGCGGAATCGTGATCGGACAGTCGGCAAACGGCAAATATGCAGTCACCGCTTATTTTATCATGGGTCGAAGCGAAAACAGCCGTAATCGCGTATTTGTAACAGATGGCAAGGGAATCCGTACACAGGCATTTGATCCATCTAAGTTAAGTGATCCTAGTCTGATCATTTATGCGCCGGTTCGTGTACTGGGCAATCAGACGATCGTTACGAACGGAGATCAGACAGATACGATCTATGAATTGATGGAGCAGGGTCAGACATTTGAGCAGGCACTCCGCACAAGAGAGTTTGAGCCGGATGCACCCAATTATACACCTCGTATTTCCGGAATCATGGAGATCGAGGAAGGAAAATATCGTTATGCGATGTCTATTCTCAAGAGCAACAATGGTAATGGAGCATCCTGCAACCGTTACACATTTGATTATTCACAGCCGGTAGCAGGAGAAGGACATTTTATTCATACCTATCAGTGTGATGGTGATCCGCTTCCAAGTTTTGAAGGAGAGCCGGATCTGGTCGCAATTCCTGATGATATGCAGCAGTTTACAGACATGCTTTGGAACAGCTTAAACGAGGACAACAAGGTTTCTCTGTTTGTACGCTATATTGACATTGCTACAGGAGAAGCCGAGTCTGTGATCGTGAATAAGAACAAGTGATCGTAGAAATGATCCGATGATAGAGTAGCTATAAACCACAGAGCAAACATTACAAAAGGGAGAAACAGAATGAAAGAATTAGAGTTAAAATATGGATGCAACCCAAATCAGAAACCATCTAAGATCTACCGCAAAGACGGTGAACTTCCGATCGAAGTATTGAACGGTAAGCCGGGCTATATCAATTTCCTGGATGGGTTTAACGGATGGCAGCTTGTAAAAGAATTGAAGAAAGCGACAGGACTTCCTGCAGCAACTTCTTTCAAGCATGTATCACCTGCCGGAGCAGCAGTAGGACTTCCTTTGAGTCCGGTAGAAGCTAAGATCTACTGGGTAGATGATCTGGGAGAATTAACACCACTGGCAGCTGCTTAAGCGAGAGCAAGAGGTGCAGACAGAATGTCTTCCTATGGAGACTTCATTGCACTGTCCGATGTGTGTGATGTATGTACAGCTAAAATGATCAAGAGAGAATTTTCTGATGGAATCATTGCACCGGGATATGAGCCGGAAGCATTGGAATATCTCAAAGGAAAGAAAAAAGGCAATTATGCGATCATCCAGATCGATCCGGAGTATGTTCCGGATCCGATTGAGCACAAAGAAGTATTTGGTATTACTTTTGAGCAGGGAAGAAATGAGCTCAACATTGACAAAGATTTCTTTAGTAATGTTGTGACAGAAAACAAGGACATTCCGGAGCAGGCAAAAATGGACATGGCAGTGGCAATGATCACCTTGAAATATACACAGTCCAACTCCGTATGTTTTGTAAAGAACGGACAGGCGATCGGTGTCGGTGCAGGACAGCAGTCTCGTATCCATTGTACTCGTTTGGCAGGAAATAAGGCAGACAACTGGCTGCTTCGTCAGTCTCCACAGGTTTTGAATCTGCCATTTAAAGAGGACATGAAGCGTGCAGATCGTGATAATGCGATCGACCTGTATATGGGTGAAGATTACATGGATGTTTTGGCAGACGGCGAGTGGCAGAAAGTATTTACGGAGAAGCCACCGGTATTCACCAAAGAAGAGAAGATGGAATGGCTTTCTCAGGCAACAGATGTTGTATGTGGTTCAGATGCGTTCTTCCCATTTAGCGACAATGTGGAGAGAGCATACCGTAGCGGTGTAAAATATATTGCACAGCCAGGCGGATCGATCCGTGACCAGGATGTGATCGATGCTTGTAATGCACATGGCATTGCAATGGCATTTACAGGAATCCGTCTGTTCCATCACTAATTCGGAACATCATAAATAGAAGGATGAAGATGTCAAAAGATCAGAAATTCCTTGATGGGCTGTTTTTCTGGATCTTTGATATCCTAATCCTACAAATAAAGTAATTTCGGGAGGAGGGGAATACCGCTCCTCCCAAAGCGGTTATTTTGGAAAAGAAATGAGGAATACAATGGCAGGATCAACATTTGGCAATTTGTTTCGTATCACGACATGGGGAGAGTCTCATGGTAAAGGAATTGGCGTTGTGGTAGACGGTTGTCCGGCAGGACTTTCATTAAGTGAAGAAATGGTACAGCAGTATCTCAATCGTCGTAAACCCGGACAAACAAAATATTCCACACCCCGCAAGGAGGATGATCTGGTAGAGTTTCAATCCGGTATTTTTGAAGGTCAGACGACAGGAACACCGATCTCGATGGTAGTTTATAACAAGACCCAGCGTTCGGGTGACTACTCAGAGATTGCCAGCTACTATCGTCCGGGACATGCAGATTATACTTTTGATCAAAAGTATGGCTTTCGAGATTATCGTGGTGGTGGCCGTTCTTCGGGAAGAGAGACAACCGGAG
>JALEPA010000078.1 GCA_022766515.1 Lachnospiraceae bacterium
CTTCTCAGTTACAAGACGAACATTTTCTTCTCTTGTCTGCTTATCGTCAGAAAATACTGCCTCTTCCATCTCCGCCGGAGGAACGATCTCTTTGATCGCTGCAAACATCTCCTCAGGGATCGCACAGCTTGTATACTCATGTTTTGGCTTGCCGACCTCAGCAACGATCTGATCAACAAACTGAATGATCGTCTGGTTTACTTCGTGACATTTATAGATCGCTTCGATCATCTTGTCCTCAGGAAGCTCATTCGCACCAGCTTCGATCATAATAACTTTTTCACGAGTAGAAGCTACGGTCAAACGCAGATCTCCGTTATCCCACTGCTCCTGATTTGGATTGACGATAAACTCACCATCAACCAATCCCATCTGTGTAGTCGCACATGGACCTGCAAAAGGAATATCAGAAATGCTCGTAGCAACTGCTGAACCGATCATAGCGACAAGCTCCGGACGGCACTCCGGATCAACAGAAAGTACCAGGTTGTTCAAAGAACAATCATTGCGGTAATCCTTTGGGAACAAAGGACGCATAGGACGGTCGATAACGCGGGCTGTCAGTACGGCATTCTCTGATGCTTTACCCTCACGCTTATTGAATCCTCCCGGAATCTTTCCAACAGAATACATTTTCTCTTCAAACTCCACAGAAAGTGGGAAGAAATCGATTCCTTCTCTTGGTTTCTCTGACGCTGTTGCAGTACACAACACCGTAGTGTCTCCATAGTGCATCAATGCTGCACCATTTGCCTGCTTAGCCACGCGTCCGATATCAATGGACAGTGTTCTGCCTGCAAGCTCCATAGAATAAGTCTTATATGACATATATTACCTCATTTCTGCGCTGTCTTCTTTTTACTTTGGAATCACTTATGACACAGCGCTTTCCTCATAAGTCTTCCGCATGCAGGCACAAACCGAAACAACTGAAAAAGAAACCTTCACAGATTCCCTTTTCAGAAGTCTCGGGAACTACCTACACACTATCTGTATTATTATAGCATGAAGTAAGGAGCCATTCAAGAATTTATTCCAAAATCTTGAATAGCTCCCAGCAACTTTCTGTTATTTCTTATCTGCCTGATATTGCTTGACCGTTATGATGTCATCTAACTGGTAATGAAATCCCGGTGCAGACGCCTTTTCATTCTCAATGTATTCCTTTGACAGATCTATCGTATCACTGGGGTCATCCGGATCTGTTCCGGTATAATCTCCATAAAACACTTTACAGGTTCCTCGTGCGAACTGCTCCTTTGCCTTTTCGATCGCCTTTTCTGATCCCGGCGCCGCGATGATCTTATTTAACTCCAGCATTTGTACCCAGTCGTCCTGCAGGCCGCCCCAGGCATCATTCTTCTCCGTATGGACTCCCATCACCGATTCGATTTCTTTGCCCTGTCTCACAGCCTGTATCGCCGCTTTTTCGTAAGGCTCCCAGTTGACCTTACACCCAATGAGCGAAGAAGTCGGTGCTACACTTGTCATTCCCTGGTTATAACCGACATGGTAGACTTCGTAGTTTTCATTTTGATTCATTTCCTCACACGCCACTGCCGGTCCCATAGTATCCGAATGTTGCGAAATAATGACACAACCATCACGGATCAATGATTTTGCAATTTTTTTTTCGTAAGTATAATTACTCCATGTATCGGCATAGCAGACCGTCATGACCGCCTCAGGCACGACTGAACGGACACCAAGCAAAAAGGCAGTATAGCCGGATATTACTTCCGCGTAAGCATACGCTCCCACATAACCGACTTTTGCCTGCTCCTTCGTAATCTTACCTTCATCGATCATCTGCTTTAACTTCATTCCGGCAACCACTCCTGCGATATATCTTCCCTGATATACTGCTCCCATGTAAGTATGATAATTGCCTACAAACGGCTCCGTATTCGCATTGTCACCCGTCGCCTGGCAAAATTGAATGTCCGGATATTTCCCTGCGATCTCTTTGGTTGTTTTTCCATATCCGTAACTGGTAGTAAAAATGATGTCGCACTTTTCTTCCGCCAGCTCTACTAACGGCTGCTCCACTTCATTTTCCGGTACATTAAACTTTTCGACCATCTTTACCTTGTCGCCCAATTCGCTCTGAATATTTTTCTGCGCACGGATAAAGTTATACACATACGGATTACTCTCATCTCCGATATAGACAAAACCAACTTTTACCACATCTTTGGCATCTTTTTGTTTGACTGCGATCTGAAAAAAAGCTGCAATAGCGATCACCACCAAACAGGTACAAACTGCTGTTATTTTCTGCCGATTCATACGCGTCCTCCCTTATCCTCGTTGCTCTGGTGTGCTTTTACCGGATCGATCACCCCTTCTTCGATCAGAGAGATCATGATCTGTGCAATGTTTGGATCAAACTGTGTTCCGCTGCCCTTATGCAACTCTGACATGACATAGTCCATATCCATTTTATTACGATAGACACGGTTGGAAGTCATGGCGTCAAAGGCATCTGCAATACCAATGATCCGGGCATTGATCGGGATCTCCTCTCCTTTTAGTCCCTGCGCGTAACCTTTCCCATCATATCGTTCGTGATGGTATTTCGCACCATCCGCCACATCCTGTACGATCGTAAAGTCCTTCAAAATATCAGCACCGATCAACACATGGCTTTTCATAATACCATATTCTTCATCCGTCAACCGGGACGGTTTATTTAACACCGCATCCGGTATACCGATCTTTCCAATATCATGCAGCAATGCGATCTTACGAAGTGCTTCGCAGCGTTCCTCGCTCCATCCCATTCGCTCAGCGATCAGTACGGAATATTCTGCCACTCGCTCGGAATGTTGGCTCGTATTCTCATCTTTGGCATCTACCGTCTTTGCGATCGCCAAAATCGTTTCATTACCCATTTCCGCCTCTTTTTTGGCAATGGCGATCTCTTGGTTCTGTCTGCGGATCACGCGGTTAGTCTGCAGGCGGGTAAACAGCCAGGTCAGATACATAACGATCAAGACGCAGATAAAAATATAATAAGCCTGGAACCACCAATTTTCCCAAAATTGGCGTGGTTTCTCGATCGTATACGAACTGCTTTCGATCTCTTTTTCTCCGGTATGATCCAACACCGAGATCACAAAGGTGTATGTGCCTGCCGGCAGATTGGTATACACGATCGTACCCAGTTCACTCTGTCTTACTGTGGTTTTCTTTTTCTCAAATCCTTTTAAGTAATAACTGATATACGGATCTTCCTTCGTGTAATTCATAAAGACCGGTGTGATCTCGATCTTTTCCGCTGCTCCCGCAAGCTTTGTCACCTCACTCTTATTCACATAATAGCGGGTATCATCGACCAAAATGTCATTTAACCACATACGGTACACCGTCTTGTTTTTGTTGTACTGCGTCATACTCACCATATACACACCGGAATTGCACGACACATAATAGTTGCCCTGCTCATCTACATAATTCCAGGAGTTGGCGGTTAATGAACTTTCCAGTCCCCTTTTTCCATCCAAAAGCTCATAAGTATATTTTTTGTCCTGTAATAACTCCTTCTGCGAAACAATATAAATTCCTGCACTACTTAAGACCCATACCTTTCCATCTTTGCCCACGATCGCATCGTAGTTGTTGGAATATGGGAAATGGTCCAAAGTGCGGCACTTCTCTTCGTTATCCATATAACATAAGCCATTACTTGTCACGACCAGATAGCCATCATCCAAAGCGACCATACGCAAAATGACACCGGAAGATAAGCCGTCCTGCATCTGAATGATCTTTTTGACCTTGTAATCCTCGATCACAATAATGCCACATCCATCACTTCCTGCCAGAATCGTACCGTCTTTTCGCTCCGTCAAACATAAGATCTGTGGATTTTCCAATCCATCTTTTTCACCCAGGGTGCAGATAACTTTACCATCCCGAATAAAGTCAATGCCTGTATTTTCCGTAGCCGCGATCGTACCGTCCTGCAGCTGTGTCACGGTACGGAAGCGGTTGCTGATCGTTCCCTTCTGCGGATTGTATTCTTTCATCGTACCATCCACAGACACTTCCACAAGTCCTTCATCTCCGGAAACAGCGATCCACAAATGCTCTTTGTCATCCACCGTCAGACAGCGGATTCGCTTTCCCTCCATTTTCTTCGTCAGCGAATCATTGCAAACCTGCTGTTTCGTTTCATCCACGATCCGAAGTCCATTATCCGTACCGATATATAAACGATCCTGCCATCTGGTAATGGTATTTACGACATCTTCTCCCATATTGTACTGGCGGTACACATTGGAAAAGCAGGTCTTTGAAAGTTTTAACAACCCCAGTCTGGAGGAGGTAAACCAAAGATTTCCCTGATAATCCACAGTCATATGATCTACGGAACTATTGAATTTACCACTGTCAAACACACGGAACTGATCTCCCTCCAGATAACCGACACCGTTTTCTGCACTTAACCAGTAATTTCCTCTGTCATCCCCGGCAATCGAGCTGGCATGCTGGATACTTCCGGTCTGATAGCTTTTTTTGACCACATACTGTCCGTTCTCACTGCTCCACAAATACAGTCTGTTCTGCGTCGTTCCGACTAACAGACTGCCATCATTCGTATAGCTGCAGCATGTATAAAAATTCTCGGCATTGTCGGACTGCAGGACAAACCGATCGATCAAATTGGTATCATTTAATAAAAAGAGTTCTCCGGAATTATTCACGACTGCCACATCTCCATTTTCCGCCACGGAAATGGAACGGGCATAGTTGATCTCTGAAATCACTTTCTTCACTTTCAATCCATTGTTCATCGATACAATGCAAAGAGCATCGGATGTACCGATATAATAATTTCCTGACGCATCCTCTGCGATACAGCGAATAGAATTTGACGCAAGTCCCGACTGTTCTGTTAAAATATTACTGACTTTATCTCTTACATAAATAGAAATTCCATTATCATTCGTTCCGATCCACAATCTGCCCTCTTCATCCTCGAACAGACAGTTTACATTTTTGACTCCCTGCATATCAGAAGACTCTTTCATCGCCTCAAAATTAGAGCCATCATAGCGATACAAACCGGAATAAGTTCCGATCCAAAGATAACCGTCCTTTGTCTCCACGATATCATTGGCTTCGCCACCTACCAGACCATTGTCACCGTTATAGATTGTCTGTGTATACAGCGCACGATATGACTCGTCCTCTGCCGCTCCTGCCATAGGCGTCATACACGCCATTCCGGCTATAAGTGCCGACACGAAGATCCCTGCCTTTAGCGGTTTCTTCTTCAGTTTATCTCTATGGGAATACAACGACAGTAATGCATACATCAGACACATGGTAACGACCTTGTCCGGGAAATCGACCAATAATTCTGCGAAGGCAGAGGCGATCGGCATCGGAAAATGATAATTTTCCAGCATATCTAACACGGCATTGCCCCACACATTTCCCGTATAGCCATGAAAAAAGAAAATATTTAAAGGGGTGGAAACACAAACTGCGATTAAAGATACTAACGCACTGGCAGAAAAAACACCAAACCAATCTTTTAACATTCCCCGCTGTCGACACTTGCCGATCACAAATCCCATCGCCGCACTTGTCAATGCGTAAGCAAACGAAGTCGGATTCTTTATTCCATAGATCATGTTGTTAGTAATTCCGCAAAGCACACCATAAAACGGTCCCAAAATACATGCAGAAGCACCGGTTCCTAAAGAATCCATCCATAAGGGAAGCTGAAAGTTATCAGCCAGCGACCTGCCCAGATAATTAATGCCAATGCACACTAACATCAGCACTGCTGTATGACCAATATCTCGGATCTCTTTATTCTTCATATGTCCTCCCATTTCCTTGCGTATACAAAGTTTCGACTAATTATACCATTTTGCGACAAAAAAGTAAATAAGAGCAAAACCAGCGTTTTGCTCTGCAAGAATTGCTAAAGCAATTCTTGGTGGCATAACTCCACATTATGAGCAATTTCCTATCCAAATTAAATAAGAGCAAAACCGGCGTTTTGCTCTGCAAGAATTGCTAAAGCAATTCTTGGTGGCATAACTCCGCATTATGAGCAATTTCCTATCCAAGTTAAATAAGAGCAAAACCAGCGTTTTGCTCTACAAGAAGTTCCCTAATAAAGCAAAAAAACAGCACCACTTCACTGTTGTCAGCAAAATGATGCTGCGTCTTTGTTATGTCTTGCAAATATGCAAAAATTATTTTCTCAAGCCGAGCTTCTCGATCAGTACACGGTATCCCTCAAGATCTTTCTTCTGAAGGTATGCTAACAGGTTTCTTCTCTGACCGATCATCTTCAACATACCACGACGAGAATGATGATCTTTCTTGTTTACCTTCAAGTGCTCTGTCAACTCACGAATACGCTCTGTAAGGATAGCGATCTGTACCTCTGGAGATCCTGTGTCCTCTGGTGTGCGTCCATAAGTCTTGATGATTTCTGCTTTCTTCTCTTTGCTAATCATAATAAAATCCTCCTAAATAAATAAATCTTTCACCAATCACTAAGAGACGGACGGAGTGACCATTCTCTGAGCGATGGCATTAACAACTGTATAAGAATACCACACTCTCATTCGTTTGTAAAGTGCCGGAAACCTACTTTCTTGCTTTATTGGGAAAATTCTCGTGTCCGGTCATTTTTGAAACAATAGAAACTCGCGGTCCGTCATAACTCCATCTAAAGCAATGTCATAGTTTTCTGTCTCAATGGCATCCAACAGCTGAAATGAAAATCCATAGCCTATTTTATACAAATGATCTGTTTCCCGGCTCGCAGTTCCATGCTCCGATAAATAACGATCATAAAATCCTGCACCATACCCTACTCTGCCGCCCTGACGGTCAAATGCCAGTCCGGGCAAAAGCATGATCCCATCGTTTGCTTCCACCTTTTCCTCTGTGATCGGTTCTAATATCCCCTGGTAGCCTTTTTGCAGATCCTGCATTCCGTGAATTTCATAAAAATCCATCGTCGAACCATTGACCTTCGGCACTGCGATCCGCATCCACGGAAAATGGACCAACGCCCCTTCGATCACTTCTATCGTGTCGATCTCCGTGCCACAGGATACAAATGGATAGAGCCACGCAACCCGTCTGGTACTCAGATAAGTAAACAATCTGGCTCTCGCCTGCATCGTTGCGATCTTACGATCACGACCGCTCCACTCCTTACGCTGCCTGCGCATCTGTTCTCTTGCCTCGTCCTTTGTCATCGTCATCCTACATTCCTTTCCAAGCCTGCAAAGGATCGATCAATGTCCTCTGCGTTTTTCCTTTTCAGCCATCTCTTTTCCAAGATCTCTTGTCGTTCCATCCGGATTGACAATGACCACATTGTTCAACTGATTGCGCATATTTTTTCGGATCGAAGCAAGGTACTCCTGACGAAGTTTCTGCTGTTCCTTCTTTTCTTCCGCTGTCAGTCCCTCTGCTTTTGATTTGTGATACAACTCATTGATCCTTGCTATTTTCTTATCATCCATGTTTATTATTCCTTTCCTGTTCTCTCTTCTTGTTAGGCATTACTTGTGTGTGGAATGCTCTTGCTCCACACCATGCAACACTGCTTCTGCTACTTTCAGTCCATCCATTGCTGCAGAGGTGATCCCACCTGCGTACCCAGCTCCCTCACCACAAGGATACAAGCCTTTGATATTAGACTGTAACTGTGCATCTCGCACAATACGAACCGGGGAAGAAGTTCGAGACTCCACACCGGAGACGATCGCATCTTCCCGTCCAAATCCCGGCAGTCTGCGATCAAACGCCGGAATACTTTGCGCGATCGCATCTCCGATATTCTTTGGAAGTACTTCTCTCACATTGGCAAGTGTGTAGCCACCACATAGATCCGGCTGCACTTCGCCCAATATCGTACTGGCGCGATCTTTCACAAAATCTCCAAGCTGCTGCACGGGGATTTTCCCTTGCCCTTGTCGATAGGCAGCCTCCTCAAGCCGTCTCTGAAACTGCATTCCCGCTAAAACATCCGTTCCGCCAAAATCATCCGGCGATACCGTGACCACGATCGCACTATTGGCATTCGCACCATCTCTGGCATATCCGCTCATGCCATTGACCACAAGTCGTCCCTCTTCAGAGGAAGCATTGACGACCTGACCGCCCGGACACATACAAAATGAATAGACACCGCGACCTTCTTTCGTCGTATGTGTCAGCTTATACGATGCTGTCGGCAGATCTTGATACGCATCTCCGTATTGATCTCTGCCGATCAGTTCCTGTGGGTGCTCCATACGCACACCGACTGCAAACGACTTCGGCTGCATCGTCACTCCCTGTTCCCGCAACTGTTCAAAAGTATCTCTTGCACTATGTCCTGTCGCAAGGATCACCGCATCGCAGGCAATCTCTTTCTCTCCCTCAGGGCTGTGACATCGTATTCCCGTAACTTTACCATCCCGGATCAAAAGTTCTTCCAACCGGGTATCAAATAACACCGTTCCTCCCAACGACAAAATCTCTTCCCGTATTGACTGCACAACCGTCCCTAAACGATCCGTGCCGATATGCGGTTTTTGCAGATAGAGGATCTCCTCCGGTGCACCATGTTCGACAAAACATTCTAACACTTTGCGGTTTCTACCCGTTGGGTCCTTGACCATCGTATTTAATTTGCCATCCGAAAAAGTTCCTGCACCTCCTTCTCCAAACTGCACATTGCACTCCGGATCTAACGCACCGCCTTTCCAAAAAGCATCTACTTTCTTCTTACGAGCCGCAACATCACTGCCCCGCTCCAATACGATCGGCGGACAGCCCTTTCTCGCAAGCTCTAATGCTGCAAATAATCCTGCAGGCCCCATCCCGACCACGATCGGTGGATGTGTCCGATTTTTAGGACTGCGTTTTTCTTCTGCCCTTGGCATGACTTTCTTCACATTCGTTTTGCCCCGACCCTGACAGAGTTTACGCTCTCCCTTGCAGGAAAGCTGCACGGTATAACTAAAAATTATGTCCTGTTTTTTGCGTGCATCAATCGATCTGCGAATAACCTGAAAACTATGAACCGTATCCGGTGCAATATGCAGAGACTTCACTGTCGCCTGAAATACCAGATCTTTTTCCGGTTCGGTCAATATTCCTCGTTTGAGATCTTCCGGTAAGACCCGTTTTTGTACACGGTCCATCGGAATCTTTATTTGTGTCACCTGTATCATTTTTTCACCGTATCTTTCCTGGCAGCACATATCCCTGCCAAGTGACCGCTTGACCATGCCCACTGCAAATTGTATCCGCCACAAATGCCATCGACATCGACCAATTCTCCTGTCACATATAATCCCGGATAGTGTTTTAATTCCATCGTTGTCGGATCGATCTCGTGACAATCCACTCCTCCGGTCGTCACCTGTGCCTTCTCAAATGGGTACACCTGATCGATCTCCAACACTTTTTGCTTGATCTGTCCGATCAAATCCTGCCTTATTTTCGCCTGCTTTACTATATCAGCTCCCTGCTTTTTCTTCAAGTGGATCTCCTGTAAAAACGCACTCATAAGTTTATCCGGCAAAATCCCCTCTAACAGATCTCCCAGGCTGCAAGGGGCAAATCTTTCCAAACGCTGGCGTAGTTCCTGTTCCAGCCACTCTGCCGAATACTCCGGTAACACATCCATTTGCAACTTAGGCTGTCTGCCCTTAGAAAGCAGGCGCGCAGCCTGTCCACTCAACTGAAAGACCGGGATTCCGGAAATCCCCTTTGCCACAAACTGTAATTCTCCCTGCTCTCTTGCCACGCAGTCCGCTCCGTCAAGCAACTGCACTGTTCCCTGCACACGGACGCCTGCCCACTCTTTGCAGCAGCTTTCCTGCAGCTCTAATCCCGTTAATGCCGGAAGCGGTGTCACGACTGACACCCCTAACTTGCGTAAAATATCATAGGCATCTCCTGTTGATCCATGTACCGGTGCCGCCTTGCCACCAACTGCAAGAATCACCTTTCTGGCAAGATATTTTTGCTGATCCGTAACGACCTGATACCCGGTCACCTTCTGTCCGGTAAGGTCATATCTTGGGACAATATCCTGAATGGACTCTCCACATTGCAGGCGAACCTTTTCTCGCACAAGTGCCCGCTCCAATGCATTTCGCACTGTCGATGCCTGTCCTGATAACGGATACACATATCCATCCCGCTCCTTGGATAAGACCCCTTCTTCTTGAAACCAGTCAATAGACTGCTCCGCTGTAAACTGCTGCAAAACACCATCTGCAAATGTTTCATCGGCGCAATGATAGCAGGATAGTTCCTGCCTGCGGTTCGTAAAATTACACTTGCCATTTCCCGTTGCCAACAACTTTTTGCCAGGTCTGTCCTTCTTCTCCAAAAGCAGTACCTTTGCCCCTTGCCTTGCCGCCATAATGGCTGCCATCATGCCGGAGGCTCCCGCTCCGGCGATCAATACTTCTACACTCTGCATGTATCCATGCCCTTTCTTTCCTTTGTATTCGTGGTCTTTAGGAAGAATAATTTTCTAATAATCCAAACAAAGCATCTTCGTCTTTGACTTCAATCCCGTTTTTTAATGCCGTCTGTTCTTCCTCCGACAAGGTATCCGTCAAGATCCCCGTATACTCATAAACCGTTTTCTGATCTCCATAATATACCACGACTTCGCCATCGATCGCAATGACATAATACCGATAAGTAACTTTCGAGCTGTCATACACTTTGCGTACGATCACCCGCTCCGAGGAAAATCCTGTCACCCCTGCACTCTGCAAGCCATCCAAAAATTCCTCGACCGGCAGATTATTCATGTACTTCTTAAAATAATTTTCGGTTTCTTCTCGGTCACTTCCGATCAATTCTTCCGGTATTGTCTCATATTCGGTCGTTGTCTGATCTCTCGTCACATCGTAATTCTCGATCTGATACACCGTGTCGATCGTCACTTTGTCTTCCTGCGCTGCCGCCGGTAATTCCTCTTGCATCTCTTCGATCCTGTTTTCCACTTGCTTGGCAACCTTTTGTTCTACCATACCGGTAAGCTCTGTCTGCATCTGCTCCTGCTGCTTAGAAAATTGCTGCACTGCTGTATGATAACAAACATAATTTGCCACGACAACCACTGCCAGCACTGCCAGAGTGCTGCACAAATACACAACTGTCTGTTTTTTCATCACTATCCTCCAAACTCTGCATTTCCCATTTCCCGAAACCATCGGAAATTTTATCGGATACTACAAGTTTTTCCAGAAATAAACAGACTATACTAAGCAACGCGTTTTTCAATCATTGTTGCTCCAGGTTCCTGACTCCAAAAAGGAAGCTGCTCTTTGCTTCGCCTCTTCTACTAATGAGGTTGGATAACCGATCACCTCCAACAAACGAATGGCATTACTGCTGTTCGCTCTACCCTCATGCAAAAGATAGTCAAACTGCACATCGTCCTCGGTCACTTTTTCCTGAAAATGATAATTATCATACTTCTCTTCCAACAGGTAAGTCAATTCCACATCATGCGTTGCCGCAATGCACAAATGCTCTCCGGCAGACAAATATTCCAAAATACTGCTGGATGCTGCGATTCGTTCCACCGTATTCGTGCCGCGAAGCACTTCATCAATAAAACAGAGCATTGGCACTTCTGCTTCCTGCTCTTTTTGGAACAGTCGGCGGATCGAATTGATCTCCACAATATAATAACTTTCGCCACTTGAAATATCATCCCGCAATGCCATAGACGATGCGACTTCAAACAGAGAACTCTCATATTCTGACGCTACTACGGTATGAAATGTCTGCGCAAGAACCGCATTTAAGGCAACTGCCTTGATAAAAGTCGATTTACCGGACGCATTCGATCCTGTCAGCAAAACACTTTTGTCCGTGCTAAAATCATTGCCTACCCCATCTTCCAACAGCGGATGATACAACTCTTTGCTGTGGATAAATGATTTTCCCTGTTGCAATTTTGGCGCACACCAAGTCGGATACATTTCTCGTGCTGATGCGATCGACAGCATACTGTCCAAAAATCCGATGATCTCATACGATTCTTTGAGACGCTGCTCCTGTTCTCTCGCCACTTCGATCATCGTACCGATCTTGATCAGATCCACATGAGTGAGCATGCGCACATAATCCATCAGGGAATCCATGATATCGCCACCCATTTGGTTCCCACCGGACACCAAATAGCTGCAACGGCAAAATTTGCGAAAACATTTTGCATTTTGCTGCAGCTTGTCCTGATAGTCCTGCAACTCCGGAATCGCAATATTTGCTAAATCCTTGCACTGTACGATCATTCGCAAAACGAATGGAAACAGATGAATCTGTCCCTCCAGCTTAGATTTCGTCGCGTAGTAACTAACAATATTCACACCCATCACAACAATACCGGCAAGAACCATAACAGCAGGATCGACCAAACATCCCAACAAGCATATGACCAGCAAAAGAGCCTGCGCGATATGCTTCCATTTGTGTACCGAAGGCATATTCTCAATCTGGCACAGCCGTTTGTAGACAGACCAGTGATTTGCCTTGCCGATATCTGCTAAAGCTTCTTGTAATTTATCTCTTTCCTCTTTGTGTTCCTGCAAAAAAGAAATAATCCTTTCCCGCTCAGCTAATTGATCGAGATCTGTCTCCATATGTCGAAACATCGCATAGAGATATTCTTCTCCCATAGAAGTTCTGGTATGATTCCATTTCTGAAAGACCAGATCCCCGTCCAGATCATTCCAAGTCGTATCATCCATATCATGCTTCTTAGAAGTACACTGCGCATAATAGGTGATCGCCTCCCATTGTTTGTCATCGTATTCTCGTTCGTCCGGATGTCCCCAAGTTCTCTGCAAATAGGCTCTCATCCTCTGCTTTCGCTGTGTTTCATCCCACCGCATTTTCATAACAATCAAAACCAGCAGCACGATCGTAATAATAATTGCTATCATATTTCCTTCCATACATGCCTCATTTCTATTCTTCCCTACTGCATAAGCTATCTATGTATTATACGGGAGTTTTCCTGCAAAGTAAACGAGCATCTTATTCTGTGCGACACATTCTGCTCTACACAACACATTCTGCTCTGCATGGCAAGAAATTTTCTATCATTTTAAGAGGGCAACGCCACAATACGCTGCCCTCTATGTTTTCCAATCTATTTTATCATTAAATCACTAAAAACTGCTGCAATTCCTATAAAGATTAAGATGTCAAAAGTCCGTTTTCATGACGGAGATATTTTTTTGAAGATTTGCGCCACAATATCTTGAGGCGATGCGGCGCATCGTTGATAGATATTGTGGTCAAAAATTCAGAAAAATAGCCCGTCAGGGAAATTCGGACCTTTTGACACTTTAATCCATATAGATAAAAAATCAAATCCGTTTGTATTTAGACAGTATATCCGAAGGAAGCACTGTCTTACCCCACGCATTCCTTTCGGTTCTTGGGACCGGGGATCAGTCTGCGTCCTTC
>JALEPA010000109.1 GCA_022766515.1 Lachnospiraceae bacterium
GTGTTTGTATCGTATCCGGTAAGCTCTGCCACATAGGAAACAGCTTCTCCGGCTTCCTGCAATCCTACATTACCGGAAATGTTAATGATAACATCGGACGCACCCTCGATCGTTGTCTCCAAAAGAGGACTGGATACTGCCTGCTTAACAGCTTCAATACATTTGTCTTCTCCTGATCCGGTACCGATTCCGATATGTGCAATACCCTTGTCTTTCATGACGGTCTGTACATCGGCAAAGTCCAGATTGATCATTCCCGGTACATTGATCAGGTCTGTAATACCCTGTACACCCTGCTGCAATACTTCGTCCGCCTTCTTCAAAGCATCCTGCATAGAAGTTCTGCGATCTACGATCTCAAGGAGACGATCATTAGGGATCACGATCAATGTGTCTACATTTTTCTTTAACTCTTCAATGCCGCCAAGTGCATTGTTCATTCTATTCTTCGTCTCGAAAGTGAAAGGCTTCGTAACGATTCCAACGGTAAGGATTCCGAGATCCTTGGCAATTCCGGCTACGACCGGAGCTGCACCTGTTCCGGTTCCGCCACCCATTCCACAGGTAACAAATACCATATCAGCACCCTTAACCAACTCTGTCAACTCTTCCCGGTTCTCTTCTGCTGCTGCTTTACCGATCTCCGGCTTTGCTCCTGCACCCAGTCCCTTTGTCAGTTTCTCACCGATCTGGATACATTGACCTGCTTTACATGTTTTCAAATGCTGCTTATCTGTATTGATACAAATAAACTCTACGCCCATTACGCCTTCTTCTATCATACGGTTGACTGCGTTATTTCCGGCGCCGCCAACACCTATTACCAAAATCTTTGCCGCTAAATCTGACTCGTTTGTTTTAATCTCTAACAAAACTGCTCCTCCTTCACCTTGTATTCTCATAAATACCCTAAGCTATATAATAACCATTTGTTTGTGAATAATCAAGTGATTATTCGTTCTTTTTTCATTTTTTCTTCTATAAATTCGCCCTCACAGGCAAACGAACTGTTATTGTTCGCTTTTTTTGTCCTTTTCCTTAGTTGTTGTCTTATTTTGGGTCTTTGTGTCGACAATAATGCTATCACCTTTTTGGTAGTTTTCCATATGGATCGTACCGGATAATTTCAATTTTTCCTCTGACGCTTTCTTTAGCACCTGAGAAAGGTTGGAAATTTCATCATCATACATCTTTTTTCTGCCAAGATAGATCTGCAGATTGCCCGAATACAACAGAAAAGTCGAGGTATCTACATGCATCCGTTTGACCGGCACTTTATAATGAGCGATCAACTGCGACAAGTTCATGATCGACCGGAATACTTCCTCGTCCTGCACTTTGAATGCCTCTCCCACAGAAAAAGTTCCAAAGTTAATGCCTGTCACAACCAGCACATCCTTTTTCTTTTCCGGCAATGTCTGCAAAACGATACCGTCTTTATCGAAGTACACATACTGCCCCATATATTTAATGCATCCGCTGACCGTTTTATCATAGACATGCAGTGTCACTTTGCCGATTCCCGTATTTTCGATCTGCACCGTCTCTACAAATGGAAGTGTCTCAAATCCCGTAGTCTTTTCATAAAACCACAGTCCCAGCTGATTGTCGGAAAATTTCTTCTGAAACACCATCTTTTTGATCTCCGCATCTGAGTAATACTGCGTTCCCTCTACTTTCACTTCCTGAATGTGAAAAAGATAGTAGGCGCCCACTACCAGACAGGCGATCACGGCGAGCGCGATCACGATCCTCTTAAAAATCCGCATGTTGTTCCTCCATTCTTTTGTCTCTATTTCGTCTGTCGGGATACTCCAAGTACCAACCCCATTTCTGCCATCATGATTGCTGCCGAAGTACCTCCATAACTGATAAACGGAAGGGGAATTCCCGTTGAAGGCATGGAATTGGTCACCACCGCCACATTGATCACGACTTGGATTGCAAGCTGGATCAGCACCCCCGCACAGATCATCGTGCCAAAGAGATCCGGCGCACGAATAGCGATCAACACGATACGCCAAAACAAGATCAAAAAGGCGATCATCAATGCCGCCGCTCCCACAATACCAAGTTCCTCGCAGATCACGGCGAAGATCATATCATTGTACGCTTCCGGGATATAACCGAGCTTTTGCATACTGTTACCCAATCCATTGCCGAACACGCCCCCGGTCGCGATCGCATACAAGCCCTGCTTGATCTGATGCGCATTTTCGTTTGTCTCGACATGAAGCCAGATATCAATTCTTTCTGCGCGAAATCCTTCTCCCAGGAAGATGTACGCTGCACCGCCAACGACAAACACTAACATGCACAAAAGAAAATATGCTTTTTTACGGCTTGCCACAAAGCACATTCCTACTACGATGCCTGATACAATAATAGCAGAACTCATATTTTCAATCAAAATGAAAAAGATGGCAGGTCCCATAAACAGCATAACTTTCAAAAAGCCACTAAAATGATCCAGTGCTGCACGATTGCGGTGTACCATATATGCGACAAATAAAATTGCTGCGATCTTCGAGATCTCCGATGGCTGAAACTGCACAAAACCCAAGTTCAACCACCGCTTTGCTCCGTTGCGCTCGACCCCGACAAACAGCACAGCGATCTGCATGGCGATCGCTGCCAGATAGATCACATACACGAGATTGCCCCGGCAATGTGGCATTGGTTTCATCAAAGTCTGATAATCTAATGTGGAGACAAGGATCATGGCAAATGCGCCAATTCCCAGTCCCAGTAGCTGTCCGATCACAAAACGCCACTGCGAGCCTTCACGAAGCGCTGTGTAATATCCTGCACTGTAAATCATCAACACCCCAAACAGGGCGATCATTATTGTCATAAAAAGTAAAGCATAATCCGAATGGTAATATCGCTTTCCTTTCATTCAACAACTTCCTTTACAGATTATTTACATACTCCTTAAACAGATCTCCACGCTGTTCAAAATTCTTAAACATTCCCCAGCTTGCACATGCCGGTGAAAGTAATACGGCGTAACCTTCTTTTGCCTGTGCCGTTGCTTCCTTTACCGCCTCTTCCAAAGTCTCTACTTTAGTGACTGCCGTAAATCCGGCTTTCAACGCCGCCTGTTCGATCTTGTCTTTGGTCTGTCCGAGTAATACTAATCCTTTTACCTTATCCCCAAAAGATGCGATCCACTCTTCGTAGGTAGAGTCTTTGTCGTAACCACCGCCAATAACGATCGTTGGCGTTACCATTGCCTCTACTGCCTTGATCGCAGCATCCGGATTTGTTCCCTTAGAATCATTATAATACTTGATGCCCCCGACTTCTCTGACAAACTCAATACGATGTGGCACTGCCCGGAAAGTCGTTACCACCTGGCGGATCGTACTCCATGACACGCCTGCACCATGTGCGATCGCTGCTGCCGCCATGACATTTTCATAGTTGTGCGTTCCCAAAAGCTGAAGATCGTGGATATTGCATAACTCCACCTCTTCTCCGGCTTCTTTATAAACAATCGTTTCGTTCCGTAGGAAAATTCCCTCTTCTAACTCGCGCTGACTGCTGAACCAACAGATCTTTGCTGCCATCTGCTTGGCAAGTTCCTGCAGTCTTTCATCCTCATAATTGAGTACACACAGATCCTTTTCATCCTGGTTCATGGCAATGCGGGCTTTTGTTTCCGCATAACATTCCATAGTATGATGACGGTTCAAATGATCCGGTGTAATGTTAAGAATTGCGCTAACCGTTGGATGGAACCGATGGACCGTTTCCAGCTGAAAACTGCTGATCTCTGCAACGGTCACGGTGTCATCCTGCATCTGCGCGGCATATTCCGTATATGGCATACCAATATTTCCAACCACATAGACACTCTTCTGATGTGCTTTCATGATCTCACCTGTCAGTGCTGTCGTTGTCGTCTTTCCATTGGTTCCCGTAATGGCTAATACCTTACCTTTTCCGCAAACATAAGCAAGCTCGATCTCTCCCCAGATTGGAATGCCTGCTTCCTGCATCTTGACTACAAATGGTGCATCCGTTGGTACTCCCGGACTTAATACCGCCAGATCAATGCGCTGTAGCATCTGCTCCGGCAGCTCACCTAAGATCAGATCATACGAAATCTTCTCTGTAAACTTCGCTGCAACCTGTTCCGGTGTCACCTGTGTGTTTCCCTCCAGCAAAATAAGATCCGCACCTACCTGTGCCAATAAATTTGCTGCAGCCACACCGCTGACTCCCGTACCAACAACTAAAACGGTCTTTCCTGCCAATTTCTCCTTATTATCTTCCATTGTCCTGATTCCTTTCCCTTCCACCGCATGAACGCTGTCTGCGGTGTTTCTTTGTGTCCCAGACTGTCCGAGCAAAAAACTTCCAGTATTCGGACACCTTTTTGATTGTAATGCAAATATGGGTAGAAATCAACAAATTCCCTAAGGTTCTTGTTTCTTTTTGGAACTTTTCTCCACTCCCAGATAGGGCAGTGCGTTGTCCAGCAATTCGGACACTACCGGAGCAGCGATCGTTCCACCATAATAGATGCCCTGCGGCTCATCTATCAGCACTGCCACCAACACTTTGGGGTTATCCGCCGGTGCAAATCCCAGACAGGAAGCAATGTACTTGCCGCTTCTTCTTGGGAGTTTCTCGGAAGTTCCCGTCTTTGCCCCTACGCTATAGCCTTCCACAGACGCCTTATGACCGGATCCTTCCGTCACAACGCTCTCCAAGATCATCTTCATGTTTTCGGATGTGTTATCAGATACCACCCCTTTCTGCTGCTCGTATTTCAATTTGACGACCGACTCTTGCACCGTGTCCTCTACTGCCACACCAAAATGCGGCACAACGCTATGTCCCCCGTTGATGACGGCACTAACCGATGTCAACAGGCGAATAGGTGACAGCTGAAAGGACT
>JALEPA010000114.1 GCA_022766515.1 Lachnospiraceae bacterium
ATTTTTCAAATTGGAAGGCAGGCTCTGCAATTTGTCCGCAAACTGCTGCCATTCCTCAAGCGGATATAGATACAAACAACCGTCCAAGCCCCTGGTCACAACGAAGTTATCTCCGAGTTCTTCCCGATATTTTGCCGGAATGATAGTTCTGCCTTTTGCATCAATCGTATGTTCGTATTGACCCATAAACATAACTATCACCGCCCTTTCCATATCTTTTCGCTTAGAAAATGATCTTTCTCACCACTTTTTAGGTTTTCTTCACCACTTTTTAGGTTTTCTTCACCACTTTCCCCCACTTCAACCCACTTTTATTGCTATTTTATCTCTTTTTTGGGAATATAGCAAGTTTTTTTTATAAATTTGCCGTATTTTTGCCTTATTTTACATTGAAATTCCTATCGAACTACTCTATTTATTACTATTCTAAGTCCAATATAGGATTTTACATTTCCCCCTCTTTATGCTATGATTTAATTTGAGTTTTGTGGCTCATTTATAAAGAAATTGACCAGATTACGGATGTTTTGAATGTTTTATGGTAAATTGTGTGCTAACTTATCACAAAACAGCACAAACCCCGTAAAATCAAGGTTTACAAGAAAGGAAAAATAGAAAATGAAACTAGGAATTGTTGGTCTTCCTAATGTAGGAAAAAGTACATTATTTAACTCATTAACTAAGGCAGGCGCAGCAGAGGCTGCCAACTACCCATTCTGCACAATCGAGCCAAATGTAGGTATCGTGCCTGTTCCGGACAAGAGATTGGATGTTTTGGCAGAGATGCATCATTCCGCCAAAGTAGTACATGCTACGATTGAGTTTGTTGATATTGCCGGATTGGTAAAGGGAGCATCTAAGGGTGAAGGTCTTGGTAACCAGTTCTTAGCAAACATCCGTGAGGTTGATGCGATCGTTCATGTGGTTCGCTGCTTTGACGATACAAACATCGTGCATGTCGATGGCAGTGTTGATCCGGTTCGTGATATTGAGACGATCAACTTGGAGTTACTGTTCTCTGATATGGAGATTTTGGAAAGACGCTATGCTAAGTTAGTCAAGAGTGTCAAAAATGACAAAACTCTTGTAAAAGAGACAGAATTGGTTGAAAAGTTGAAGAAGCATATGGAAGATGGCAATTTGGCTAAGACCTATGAGCCGGAAGACGATGATGAGAAAGCATTATTAGAAAGCTTTAATCTGTTGACTTACAAGCCAACGATCTACGCTGCCAATGTTGCGGAAGATGATCTGGCAGACGATGCTGCATCCAATGAGTATGTAGCAAAGGTTCGTGAGTTTGCAAAGCAGGAAGGTTCTGAGGTATTTGTGATCTGTGCACAGATCGAGCAGGAAATTGCTGAATTAGAAGATGATGAGAAGAAGGAATTCCTTGAGGATTTAGGTTTATCAGAGTCTGGATTGGATAAGCTTATTACAGCAAGTTATAATTTGCTGGGATTGATCAGTTATTTGACGACCGGACCGGATGAGAGCCGTGCTTGGACGATCGAGCGAGGAACGAAGGCTCCTCAGGCTGCAGGAAAGATCCATACAGACTTTGAGCGTGGATTCATCCGTGCAGAAGTTGTCAGCTATGACAATCTGGTAGAACTGGGAAGCGAGAATGCAGCCAAGGAAAAGGGATTGGTGCGTTCAGAAGGAAAGGAATATGTGGTACAGGATGGCGAGGTGATTCTGTTCCGCTTTAATGTGTGATCAATGTGTTCCTAAAATGGTACACATGCAAAATAAACAGTGGGCGATATAGAAGCCGGCTGTTTATCAAGGAGAGAAAAGATGGATATTCGTTTTCCACACTTGGGCATAGAAATTGCCCGGTTGGGTAAGAGTTTTTCGATAGCAGGATTTTCAATCGCCTATTATGGTGTCATTATTGCACTGGGAATGATCGTTGGCTTTTTTCTGGCAAGCTGGCAGGCAAAGAGAACAGGGCAAAATCCGGAGCTGTATTTAGATCTCGCAGTATGTGATATTATATTTGCTGTGATCGGAGCGCGCATTTATTATGTAGTGTTTAGTTGGGATTACTATGCAGAGCATCCTAGCGAGATCTTAAATATTCGCGGAGGCGGTCTGGCTATCTATGGCGGTGTGATCGCAGGTATTCTTGCGACTTTCGTGTTTGCAAGGATTCGCAAACAGTCATTCCGATTGCTGTTGGATACGGCATGTGTAGGACTGTTAGCAGGACAGATCATTGGACGCTGGGGCAATTTTATGAACCGCGAGGCGTTTGGTGGATATACAGATAATTTATTTGCAATGCAGATCCCGACAAAGGATGTGGCAGGCATCTATCTGAAACATGACCTCATGTCACATGCGGTGACAGTAGGCGGTGTAGAATACATTCAGGTGCATCCTACTTTTTTGTATGAATCGTTGTGGAATCTGATGGTTCTTTTGATCATCCTGCTTTATACCAAACATAAGAAATACAATGGTCAGTTATGCTTAATGTACTTGGCCGGATATGGTTTGGGAAGAACATGGATCGAGGGACTTCGCACAGATCAATTAAAACTGTTTCACACCAATATTGCGGTTTCACAGCTGTTATCTGCAATCTTAGTAGTTTTGTCGGTGGCGGCATTGGTATGGAATGGATGGCGTCGTAGGAAGAAAGAAGCAATGTCGGCGAAAGATCTGGAGAAATGATACAATTGAATAGAATGAATCTGAAAATCTTAACAGCGAAACCCCGTTATCATCATGCATACACTTTTCTGCTGATCCATATGATGATAACCTACCTGTAAGATATCTTATAGAGGCTGCACATACTCCACCTGGGGTAAGTTCGGCCTCTATTTTTTCCCATAACTCTCAGAATATGAGTAAGAAATAAATGGCTGCAAGGATAATTTTTTTACCTTTTATTTTCCACTCACTTGCCCAGTATTAATTATGAATCAAAAAACTTATTAATCACTTAATATCAAGTTTCTCATAATGCTTTCTTGTAATTTCAACCAATTTTTCATAACTATAACCAGATTTTGTATTTATTTCATCATGAATTGTTACCATCTGATCCGATAATATTGCAAATTTCTTGCTCTCCTTATCTGAAGCATAAGTTAATAACTTTATATACTTTGTAGCCGCTGCTCCAAATTCGTTAATTTTCTTCACATACAAACAGCCACCTCTTTTCTTTTGTTCAAAAAGAAAAGAGGTTCCTGACATGTTCCTCTTGCTCTTTTTACTAATGACTCCTATTTATTGACTTGCCTGCTCCAGCAGTATGTACTCTGTCAATTCTCCAAAATTCACCTTCAAGTACAAACATAACTTGCATAAAAATTTCAAATCCCATCGTGTTTGCTTATTCTAACAATATCTGTTGAAATTTGTATGTAAAAAATTCTCGCTTATGTCACTCACAGATATATTGTATATCCTATATCAATAAAAATAAATTTCGACTCTCGCTGATGAAGGGTGATAAGGTGGTCGAAGATTTCTATAAACTCACCAATTCTATGTTGTTCATCTCTGGATTTTGGAATCATAAATGCAAATGCATCAATCTCTTTAGAAGATATATTTGGTTGTGCCCCTGCTACAAGAACAGATGCCAATTGGTCAATAAATAATTGTGTCTTTACCATTGTTTTGATAAAACTATACTCGCATTTCTCTGTTGGTGTAAAATATCCAACACGCTGGTTTTGGTAATATTTATGCCCCTTTTCAGCATGTAGTATAGACACTTTACCAGTTGTTGCACCTGACATTGCAAGTACAGCTGCACCATTATAAAGAGAATAAATATCATCATCCTCTTGCTCGTTATAGTATACAAAATCAGCACCTACGGTTCCATTAGAAAGTATATTTGAGATGCGAATAATGGGTACTCCGTCTGTACTATATTCACTACTCTTAAATGCAAATCCACCTCTTAATGGTGCAATATCCCCCAACTTACGCTGTTCCCAAGCGCAAACTTGTTGTAATCATTGCAATTACATCCCATTGCATACTTATCGCATTTTGCGGTTGATCCACATAATGTAGTATATTGCATGTTGTACTGTCGAATGTTACATCTAAATCCGCACTTTTGTTGTGCATTCTCTTGTTACAACAAATAATAGCATTGTTTCGTTGTAATATCAATAGTTACATCTAATTTTATTTATAAAGCATTGATTGACGCCCATTCACTTGTCTAGTATAGGAACAAAATAAACAAGCACACTCCCTATTCCACCGTCTAAGAAGTGTGCTTGCTATATTCTTGTTCTAATTCCTCTGCCAGATATGCATCGCTCATACAGTGCATATCAGAAACACCATCGCGCATTAATTTGTAAACTTCCGAATGATAGAAAAAATCCAATGCCTTATCTAGAGAAATATCTTGTTGTCTGGCAAAACATTCTATCACACGACTATATTTTTTTTGTAACAAAATCGGATTTGCATTCATATCATCTCGCTCCCTTCAAAACTCAGCAAAGCTAATGCTTTTTCCGTGCGAAAGCAGATCTGTAAATTAGGTTCTTGAAAACGCAAACGATTGATTGCTTCTTTTTTGTCAATCAAGCCATCAAAATACAGCTCTACCGTATTGAATACTTTATCATTCGCTACTCCCCCAATCACAAGATCATAATCTGTTGTATCTTGACCTCTTCGACAAGTCAAAATAAAGTCCAGCCACTCCTCCGAATAAGCATCAAATTTTAATATCTTTAATCCCTCTGCATGATCATCCTCGAATAAATATTTAGATACCAAAGCATCCTTTCCTCTTCGCTTAAACTTGCTGCACCATTTCACCGCCTGCTCATGTAACGGTGTAACATAAAATCCCTGACCAAAATCCACATTCAAACGGGAATGGCATAAATCCGGCTTTTCGACTGCCACATATGAGCCATGATAAAGAATCATACTTCCACTCCCCTTTCTTTCATCACCTCAAGGAGATCATCCACAATATATTCTCGACTCTGCGTATGCAAAACATCATATTCCGGTACAATATAATCATATAAAATATCACTTTTTTCTGTAAATGCCTGATACAATAATTCTGCATCTACGCCGAGCTTTTTTGCAACATTTTCGATGCAAAAGACCACAAATTCGAGTTCTTTAGAATCTTTTATTTTCGTGTTGCGCATTCTACACCTTCCCCTCATTTTGATCTGTTACTCTCTATGCTCCCCTACGATAGATTTTCTCGTATCTTTGACCACCTCTGCCAAAGTAATACGGCGCATCTCATCTTCCATTGCTTTTTGGATCCGATCCAATTTATCATCAAGCGCATGATGAATATTACGCCCGACCGGACACGCCGGATTCGGATTGTCATGAAAATGGAACAATTCCCCATTTTCTACGCACTCTACTGCCTGATAAACATCAAGTAATGAAATATCCTTCAATGGTTTTGCTAAAGTCGTTCCACCACTGCCACGCGCCACATTGATCAAGCCTGCTGCCTTCAACTGTTGCAGTAATCGTCGGATAACCACCGGATTGACATTTACACTGCCCGCCAAAAAGTCGCTAGTCAGCTTGTAATCTTCTCCAAAATAATCAATGCAAGCAAATATATGAATTGCGATCGTAAATCTACTGGAAATCTGCATCGTAACTTATCTCCTTGTCTGTCCAATCTTGTATCTCTAAGATACCACATTTTAGCGTAATTGCAAACCGCAGCAATTATGGTGTGGAAATATATTCTCCCAACATTTGTTGTACACATTTTTGTACATTCTGCGCAATCTCCTCACAGCTATCTTTTGACATTCCCGCCTGTACTCCTACCCTGACAAGTTCCTTAAGTCCCGGATCTTTTCCATTGCCATCCACAGTTGTCGTGTGTTCGCCAAAGTGAGTAGTGCTATATGTGAGATCATAAGCAGGACTTAATTTCCAACAATCTGATTCCTCATCATACAAAAAGGAAAAATTTTTAGAATGGTCATCCCTGTTATGTGCAAACACATTGAAACACATACGACGATACATCTGCTCTCTCTGCTCATGATCATCTGCAGTCAAAAGCTGCGTCAACTTCATCAAACTATGATAATCCAGACTTGGTTGTTCAAAATCCAATTCCAGCAAAGCTGCAGCCGTTGCCACATGAACTCTCTTAATTTTCCCATCAACTTTCTCCCGATCAAATCGCTGTATTCCAAAATATCCATCACAATTCTCTGACGGAAACAATTTTGTCTCACTCATGGTAATCCCACATTCCCTAGCGCACAACGAATACTCATACTCCTGTCTTCCTATATTTTTTCCATCCACATGAGCCGGAAATTTAATGATCCAATCCTTCCCCTGATACTCCGTCATAATCTTTGGACGAGCGCCACCACTTGTTCCCCCCAACTGATATAATTCATCCAGTTTGTCAGAATATTCGGTATTCAATATTTTTTGACACTGCCCTGCTAATTCATCCAGATCATCCATTCTTTTTTCCTGGGTAATCTCTATCTGCGGTTCATAAACAAGCTTTCCCATTCCTGAATTTCCCACTATCGCCAATCTGTCTAATACCGTATAACTATCTGGATTTTTGCCTTTCTGCTGAAGAAGCCGATTTAACAAAAGTCTTCCCCAAGCATCCGGAAGACTATCTGCAAATATGCCAAACAATCCGTCAAAATATGTTTTTTCCGGCACATACACCTTACTACTTACAGGCAAAGAAAACGGACTGATCGATATCCCCCGTTCTATCCATTGATCACTATATTGAAATGCAACACTTCGATCCGGTGTCATTGCTAATACTCCTACAAGACAATCATCCCATAAAACATTTATACTTTTATTTGTTTTCATTGATAACCTCCTGAATATCTTGATATGGAATCTGGGTAAACGCATTCCGCAGATCGCCCGCAATATCTAATGCCATAGCTATTTTTGTAAGGCTAACCAGAGATATTTGTCCCGTTGTTTCAAAACGCTTGATGGATCCATAACTAACCCCACTCATATCCGCTAATTTTTTCTGGGATATCGACCGTCTCCGACGGATGTTTCTCACCCGCTGCGCTAATTTCAAATCCAGTTCTTCAGCGGTTTCCCATACTAATCCTCTCATACGACATCAATCCTCCATACAGTTTTCCTTAACAAGCGGATTACAATTTGTATTTTAAATGATATAGATAATATTTTATCTATTTTGTTTTATTATATACAATAATAGACAAAATATTATCTCTTATAGTTTAACATTTATAATCGTTTTATGCAATCATATCGTGCACACCTTAACATTTGCAACACCGCAAATGTCCCACTTCATCAGTAGGGCATATGTAACCTTCTGCTATACGCAACTTTAATATTTTTGAAATATTTCCTTCACCTTTTCATATGCCAATTTTGGTCTTCGATATTCATCTACAATTCCTTTATTATTCATCTCTCGCGGTCTTCCGGCAAACCACTCAGAGCTGACACGCACATCACAAAACTGCCAAATATAAACGCCCATACACTCTGAGGATTCTAAACACGCTGTCAACTGCTCCGCCAAAGCTTCTGCCTGATATTCTTCCGTCCATTTTCCATGATAAGAATTGTGACAGCCATACAACGCTCCTGCCCCAATCTCCGACACAATAAACGGTTTATCTTTTCCTTTTCCATCTTCTTTAATCCAATCACATACTTCCGCCAAATACTGCTGCACCGGCTTGTCTACATACCATCTTGGATATATATTACATGAGATCACATCCGGCAGATCAAAACAAATGTCCTGAAAAAATTTGCAGCTTGCAAAAGTACAGGGTCTTGTAGCATCTAACTGCCTGATCAGTGCAAATTGTTTTTGATAGCATGATCTTCCGAACTCTGTTTCGCTGGCACATTCATTTAGTATGCCCCAAATATAGATACTTGGATGATTATAATGGTTCATTATCATTTCCCTGATAACATTTTCTGCCTGCGTCTCAAAAAGAGGATGACGCATTTCTGATTCCTCTATTCCTCTTGCATGATTCTCTTCCCAAACCAAAATACCCAGTTCATCACACAAGTCCAAAAATATCTCATCATTCGGATAGTGCGCCGTACGAATCGAATTGGCGCCCATTTGTTGAATTAACATAAGATCATGACAAATTGCTGCATATGGCAATGCACATCCATAGTCTGGATGATCTTCATGTCTGCATACTCCCTTGATACGAAATTTCTTTTCATTTAATAAAATTTCTTTTCCCTGCACCTTAATTTCCCGAAAACCAAAACGGTCTATTAAGTCATCCATCACAATTTCTCCTACTTTTGCCTGTAGCTTTACCTCATATAATTTGGGAGAATCCGGACTCCATTCCTGAACATCTTCAAATATAATTTCCGTAGACAATATCTGTCTGTCCCCCTTATCGGACAGCAACTGCCAATCATAGATTACTTCTCCTATTTGAAGTGAGATCACCACATTCTCGCCAATAAGCCTCTTTTGATCCAAAATATGGATCGATACTTTCACACCGGCTGTCCATTTTCCATTTTTATGATATGTTTTAACATGTACATATTCAAAATATAAGGCACCAATTTTCTCCAGCACCACCGGACGCGATACTCCACCATATGACATATAATCATTCGGAATATGCAATGCACTCTTCTCCGTAAAACGATTATCCACCTTAATTTCCAACAAATGGGTTCCCTCTATCAAATCTTTCTTAATAACAGAAAATGGTGTATAGGCATTATAATGCTGTGCGATCTGTTCCCCATCTAACAGCACTGTCGCTGTATGGCTCACTCCTTTACACTCAATACGGATATTTCCGCCAGCAGTAATTTTTTTACGAAAATAGGCTTCTCCACGGTAATTTGCGAAAAGTGGATGTGTTTCAAAGCATCCCGGTGTTGCCATCTGAAACTTTGTTCCTGCATAATCTCCCTCGCATGGCTCAAATTCCCATAAACTCCCTGTTAGTTCTTCCTGCATACGCACTTCATGTGTCTTAAATGTACGAATCATCGTTCTTCATCTCTCCTCAACAAAACCTACTTCAGTTTGCCATATACCTCATCTGTTACAGGCTCGCACCACTCATTCGAAGTGTCTTCACCCGGCACTTCCACAGCAAGATGACTAAACCAGCTATCCGGTGCAGCTCCATGCCAATGTTTCACCTCTGCCGGAATGTTAATGCAGTCACCCGGTTTCATTTCAATCGCTTCCTTGCCTTCTTCCTGATAATATCCACGACCAGCAACGCACACAAGAATCTGTCCGCCACCATTTTTTGCATGATGAATATGCCAGTTATTACGGCATCCCGGCTCAAAGGTAACATTAAAAATTCCTACCTGACTGGTAGATACCGGTGCCAGATAACTATTGCCGATAAAATACTGTGCAAATGC